>JAGCKJ010000033.1 GCA_017647575.1 Bacteroidaceae bacterium
CTCTGGATTTAGATCAGCCTGTTCCAGAAGAATTTTTGGGTAAGGTAGGTTTTAATTTTGAGTTCTTCCCCGGTTCGCTGTTTGGCAAACCCTGGATAATGGACCAAAAGAGCGGTATATATCCACAGCAACCAAATGCACCATTGGAATTTGCAAAGAGCAATATGGAGCATATAGGCGATTTTCATCGTGCAGGACGTTCCAGAGTAGATTTGGAACATCTTTTGGGTAAGGATGGAGAATACAATCCTATTATAGCGGACGATATTATTGCAGCTCCGTACGCAGTTGGTAATAAATTCACATCGCGTCCTGACGATGCATTAAACAGAGTAACTATTGAAACTATAACAGATACACCTCTAAAATTATATGATGGCAGAATGAATCACAACAATGGTTGGTTTGTGTTACGTAGCGAGGTGCCGGCAGGAAAAACAAAAGGAGCTGTTAAGTGGCGTATATCTCCAACTATATCGCCGGATTGGATCTACAAACCGGTAGTACAGACATCGCAGGTGGGTTATCTGCCCTTACAACCAAAAACAGCACTTGTTGAACTCGATTCACGCGATACTCCACTGACAGAAGCAAAACTTGTTAAGATGACTGCAAAAGGTGATAGTCTGGTAAGAGTAATCAAACCAGAACCATGGGGCGATTTCTTGCGCTACAAGTATCTTGAGATTGATTTTTCTGATGTTAAGGCAGAGGGTATGTATCAGGTAATATATGGCGATAGCAAATCTCCAATCTTTGGCATATCAAGCGATATCTATTCTCGTGGAGTATGGCAACCTGTCCTGGAATACTTCTTACCTGTGCAGATGTGTCACATGAGGGTTATAGAAAAATATCGCGTTTGGCACGATGCTTGTCACATGGATGATGCAGCTATGGCTCCGGCTTATAACCATATAGATGGATACGACCAGAAACCGGGACTTTCAAAATTTGAAGCAGGAGAGATAGTAGAGGGTGTAAACATAGGTGGTTGGCACGATGCCGGCGATTTTGACCTGCGTATTGAATCGCAATCGGGAGAATGTTATATTCTTGCTTTGGCATACGAAGCATTCAAACCGGAACTTGATGTTACATCTATAGATCAGCATACAAGAGTGTGCGAAATTCATCAGCCGGACGGAAAGAATGACCTTTTGCAGCAGGTGGAAAATGGTGCGTTGAGTATAGTAAACAGCTATATAGCTCTTGGCAGACTTTACAGAGGTATTATCTGTAGAGATTTAAGACAGTATGTGCATTTAGGCGATGCCGCTTCTATGACCGATGGTATTATAGGCAATGACGATGATCGTTGGATATTTACAGAAAATAATCCCGGACGTGAGATGTCAACTGCTACCAATTTAGCAGCTACTGCACGTGTTCTGCGTGGCTTTAACGATACATTGAGCGTTCACTGTCTGAATATAGCAGAGACAATCTTTGCAAGCGCTAATGAAAGAACAGATAAGACACAGGCTGCTGCGGAACTGTATCTGGCTACAGAAAAAGATGTATATATGAATTATCTGCTTGATAATCAAGAGAACATAATGAAGAGAATATCCGGTAATGCCTGGTATTTGGCCAGAATTGAAAAGAAATTCTCTGAAATGAAGAAAAATAAGAAAGCAAAGGCTTGGAGTAAGGCATTTATGGAAGCAGTACCTTCTATTAATGAAGGTCTGTCAAAACAGATAGCAGAAACTCCATACGGAGTGCCATATTCACCTGCAGTATGGGGCGAAGGGTGGGATATTCAGAGTTTTGGATATCGTCATTACTTCCTGGCATCGGCTTATCCTGAAATATTCAGCCCGGAACCTGTTGCCAATGCGCTGAACTTTGTTCTTGGAGCACATCCGGGGCTGAATCAGGCATCGTATGCATCGGGTGTAGGTGCTACATCTGCAACTGTGGGCTACGGTCTGAACCGTGCAGACTGGAGCTATATACCGGGTGGCGTAATATCGGGAACAGGTCTTATTCGTCCTGATTTCCCTGAACTGCTTACATTCCCGTTCTTGTGGCAGCAGACTGAATATGTGTTAGGTGGTGGCTCATCGCACTATATGTTTATAGTATTGGCTACCGATCAACTTTACAACAAGTAACTTGAATATTAATCAATGTTGAAAAAATATTAAATAACAGAGGTTGTCTTTTTAACTTATGCTTGTTTTTATTATAGTAGGTATATAGGTAGATAATTGTAAAACTTAAATAATAGTACATTATGAAGAAAATTATGATGGCTGTGGCAATGCTTGCAATGGTAAGTTTGTCAGTAAGTGCTAAAAAAGAGAAGAAAGCAGAACCTGAAATCCTTTATGGAATCAAGTCTGGTATTATCACAATGGCTCCTCAGGATATGAGCAGCTTTGGTGGCGGTATGGGCTTTGGCGGCGGCGCTATGGGTGGCGCAATGGGTGGTCGTCAGGGAGGATTCGATTTCTCTTCAATGAGTCAGAAAATCTATTTTGACGATTATGGCCGTAAAACTGCTACTGTATCTGGTAATGCAGAAAGAAGTACACGTTCAATAGTTGTTGGCGAAGAGACTTTGATGATTAACGATGCTGAGAACACAGCTACAAAAATGCCTTCATTCGGTGGCCGTGGTGGTGCTATGATGGGTGGCATGGGCATGGGAATGGGCATGTCTTCAAACAAACCTATCGACTGGTTGAACTTAGATGCCAAGACCATCAAAAAGAATAAGATTAAAGAACTTGGAGAAGAAGAGATAGCAGGTGTAATGTGCAAAAAGTATTCATATCGCGTAAATATGATGGGTACTTTTGTAGAACAGCTTGTTTGGATTTACCAGGGTATTACTATGAAATCTGAATCTGAAACAGATTTTGGTACAATGGGACAGACTGTTGCTACTCTTGAAGAGAATGTATAGATTCCTGCATCAATGTTCGAAGTTCCAGAAGGTTGCGAAATCAGCGAACCACAGATGGGTGGCTTTGGTGGTGGCATGGGCGGCTTCGGCGGCGGTATGGGCGACTTTGGCGGCGGCTTTGGCGGCGGCATGGGTGGCTTTGGCGGCTTCTAATCTACCTGAAAAGTTATATAAGGTCCTTGTTGCTTTATGCAGCAAGGACTTTTTTTGTATAAATATTAAATTATATCACTATTCTCTAAAAATATTTTTACTTTTGCAAAAGAACTACTTATAGGTGCATTATTAACTAAATAACCAAAATATGAAAAGAAAAATTGCAAACTTATTAGCATTGCTGGTAACATCGGTAGCAATAGCACAGAATCCAATTGTGCAGACATGCTATACTACAGATCCGGCTCCTCTTGTTCATGATGGAAGAATGTATGTATATACCGGTCACGATGAAGCCGGAGCAGATTTCTTCTGGATGCAGGAGTGGCGTGTTTATTCAACAGACGACATGGTTAACTGGGTGGATCATGGATCACCTCTTGCTTTGGAATCGTTCTCATGGGCAGATGATCGTGCTTGGGCAGGTCAGGCAATAGAACGTAATGGCAAGTTCTATTGGTATATCTGTGCACATTCTAAAATTTCAGGTGGAATGGCTATAGGTGTAGCTGTTAGTGATACTCCTGTAGGTCCTTTCCGCGATGCAATTGGCAAACCTCTATTTGAAAATGGTTCATGGGACCATATAGATCCAAGTGTATTTATTGATGATGACGGACAGGCTTGGGTGTGTTGGGGTAATCCTCAGCTTTACTATCTGAAGTTAAACGAAGATATGATCTCATACGAAGGAGATGTTATTCTTGCTGACATGACAGAAGAAGCTTTTGGTTCTCCAAAGAACAGAGAACGCGGAAAACAGTATAAAGACAGTTATACTGAGGGACCTTGGCTTACCAAACGTGGTGATACATATCAGTTGATTTATGCAGCAGGCGGAATACCTGAACATATTTCGTACAGCACAGCAACCAATCCATTAGGACCTTGGACTTACGCAGGCCAGATTATGCCTCAGGCAAATACAGGTTCATTTACCAACCATGCAGGTGTAGCAGACTACAAAGGTCATAGCTATTTCTTCTATCATACAGGAAAATTGCCGGGTGGCGGTGGCTACGGACGTAGTGTGGCTGTAGAAGAATTTAAGTATAACGAAGATGGTTCATTCCCAACAATTATGCCTACCGAAGAGGGTGTAGAACCTGTAGGTACATTCAATCCTTATCGTAAGGTAGAGGCTGAAACTATGGCATATTCTCGTGGCTTATCAACAGAACAGAATAATAAGATAGGTGTATATGTAACAGATATTCACAATGGCGATTATATTAAATTGCGTAATGTGGATTTTGGTCGTATGTTCCCGCGTACATTTACAGCACGTGTGTCAAGTGGATTGCGTGGCGGTACTATTGAAGTTCGTCTTGATAGCATAAAGGGTCAGGTAATGGCTACTGTGAATGTTCCTGCAACAGGTGGTTGGGAAGAGTGGCAGACTATAGTTGTAGATGTTAAGGCTAAAGTTGCCGGTATTCACGACCTGTATTTCTGCTTTACAGGACGTAAAGGACCAAAGTTGATGTATTTTGACTGGTGGGAAATGCGTGGCGTAGAGCAGTGCAATATGCCATTTACTCAGACCAAATTTACTGCCGACCCATCTCCATTGGTAGTTGGTGATACACTCTTCCTGTATGTTTCTCACGATTCATCTCCGGAAGATATTGCCGATGAAAATGAGCGTAGTTCTGCAGGTTTCTTTATGTACGATTGGTTGCTATATTCAACAACCGATATGGTGAACTGGACAGAACATGGTGCTGTAGCTTCATTGAAAGATTTTGAATGGCGTAGTCGTGATAATGGTGCATGGGCTATTCAGACAGTAGAACGCAATGGTAAGTTCTATCTGTATGCTCCTCTTCACGGTCACGGTATAGGTGTATTGGTTGCTGATTCTCCATACGGACCGTTCAAGGATCCGCTCGGAGGCACTCTCGTATGGCAGAAGGAGCACTGGGATGACATCGACCCTACCGTATGGATCGACGACGACGGCCAGGC
>JAGCKJ010000034.1 GCA_017647575.1 Bacteroidaceae bacterium
AATATCTTTGCAGCTCTTCCTGCTCATTCCTCTGGCTCATCACCCAATCCAGCAACAAAACCTATGCCGAAAATTGAAGAAGATGGCTACGATTGGTACTCAAGTCAGACAATCATTTACATGCTGAATAATCAGCGGATCATCAGCAGCAACAATCATTCTTATTCCGGCAGAATTATTTCGATAGATAAGATCCTTTGGAGTAAGCAGATGAGTTGCCGGTATAGCTACCGCGCCAATCTTATGAAGAGCCACAATAGTAAACCAGAATTCCACCCTGCGCTTAAGCATCATCATCACACAATCACCACGCTTTATACCAAGCTGAAGGAAGAAAGAAGCTACTCTGTCCGATTCTCTCTTTATATCAGCAAAGGTAAAACTCATCTCCTTGCCTTCATCATTTGTCCATAGCATAGCCAGTTTATCGGGAGCCTGAGCAGCCCAGGCATCTACAACATCGTATGCAAAGTTGAAGTTTTCAGGAGCTATTATTTCAAAATTCTCTTTGAAGTCTTCCAAAGATGTAAATTCTGTTCGTCTTAAAAAACGTTCCAACATAGAATCTTATCAGATTATTATTGCAAAAAATCTTGCAGGTTCACCATTTAGTGCCTTCATTCCGTGTGGCAAAGTAGAATCAAAATAGATACTGTCACCCGGATTCAACACAAGTTCCTTACCTCCAATATTAAGCAGCAACTGTCCTTTCAGTATCAGGTTAAACTCCTGACCTTCATGGCTGTTCAGATGCATTGCTTCATCATCCTTAGGTTCCACAGTCACAATAAAGGGCGATGCTTTTGCCTGTTTGAATCCCATAGCCAACGCCTGATACTTGTAGGCCTTACTACGCTCTATTACAGGGCCCTTACCCTTTCTAACCAACCAATAACCGCTCATATTGGGAGTTTCACCTGTAAAAAGTTCCAACGGTTCCACGCCCAGAACTTCAGCTGCATTACACAGGAAGTTCATCGGGATATCATGTTCACCCGATTCATATTTCTGCAAATCATCAATGGCAACATTACACTTACTTGCCACCTCCTCTATTGACATTTCCAAATCTTCACGTAATCCGCGAAGACGCATTGCCATCTGCTTAATCTGTTCGTTTATTTCCATATTATATCACCTCTATACCCTGCTCGGCACAAAGCTTCAAGCTAAGGTCACGCAGTTTGAATTTCTGAATTTTACCACTTCCTGTCAAAGGATACTCCTTAACAAAGAATACATATTTTGGAATCTTATATCGGGCAATCTTACCACGACAATAGTCACGTACCTCTTCTACAGAAAGTTCAGCCCCTTCATCAAGAATAATGAATGCTCCTACCTCTTCGCCATATTTCTTTGAAGGTACACCAGCTACCTGAACATCACGCACGCCAGGCAGGTGGTACAGGAACTCTTCTATCTCTCGTGGATAGATATTTTCACCACCACGAATAATCATATCCTTGATACGGCCTGTAATACGATAGTTTCCGTTTTCGTCCATTACACCCAAATCGCCTGAATGCAGATAGCCGTTTTCATCTATGATTTCAGCAGTTGCTTTTGGATTCTTGTAATATCCCTTCATCACATTGAATCCCTTGCAGCACATTTCACCCTGAACACCTGCAGGAACCTCCTGATTTGTTTCAGGATCCAGCACCTTAACATCTACAAATTCGTAATCGCGACCAACGGTGGTATAGCGCACTTCGTCCGGATCGTCTATACGAGTCTGGCTCATACCCGGCGATGTCTCTGTAAGACCATACACGCTGGTTACACGCAGATGCATTTTATCTTCCACCTTACGCATCAGTTCTATAGGACATAAAGCACCCGCCATAATACCTGTTCTCAGGCAGCTCAAATCAAACATATCGAACATTGGATGATTCAGCTCCGCTATAAACATTGTAGGTACGCCATACAGTGCTGTACAACGCTCCTTATGAACAGAAGCAAGTGTTACCAACGGATCAAATCGCTCCACCATAACTTCGGTACATCCGTGGGTAAGGCAGTTCATTGTTGCCAATACCACACCAAAGCAGTGGAACAACGGCACGCAAACACACAGTTTGTCGTCCTGGGTGAATTTCATGTGTTCACCTGTAAGATAACCGTTGTTTGCAATATTGTAGTGAGTCAGCATCACACCTTTTGGGAAACCGGTTGTTCCTGAAGTATATTGCATATTCACCACATCATGACAATTCACTGAATTACGCAGTTTTATAAATTCGTCCTCTTCGGTATTTTCGCCCAGCAACAGTATTTCTGCAGTATTGTACATTCCGCGATACTTCTCCTGGCCTATATAGACAACATTCTTCAGATTAGGGAAGTTTTTGCTATCCAAATGTCCACGCTGACACTCTCTGAGTTCAGGAAGCATCTTGTATGTCATATCAACATAGTTACTCTCCCAGGTACCATCGGTCAGGCAGAGAGTATGCATATCTGAATCCTTTACCAGGAACTCCAGCTCATTCTGCTTGTAGTTTGTATTTACAGTAATACACACTGCGCCTATCTTTGCACATGCATACAGGAATGTCAGCCAGTCCGGCACATTCTGAGCCCACAATCCAACATGTGTACCTTTTGTTACACCTATTGCTATAAGGCCCTTAGCCATATCATCCACACGCTGGTTGAACTCCTTCCAGGTAAAGCGCAGGTCTCTGTCTGAATAGACAATATATTCTTTATCGGGAGTATGTTCTGCCCAATATTCCAGATAATCGCCTAATGTTTTTTCTGACAACTGTATCATAACTCAGCTTATTAGAATGGGGCATATACAACTGCCAAAATTCTGGCTGCTTCGTCTCCATAACCATGAACATGGTGTTTTACAATGGAATCGTAATAGATACTATCACCTTTTTCCAGTACATAGGTCTGTTTACCATAGTTCACCTCTACCTTACCTTCAAGAACATAGATAAATTCTTCGCCTTCGTGTGAAGACATTGAGTAGTTTTGTTCTGAATTCGGCAGAATATCTATAACAAATGGTTCTATATGACGATTCTCCTTACCTTCTGAAAGAGAACGATAAATCATATTTTCATTTTCAGCTGAACTATGATTGGTAAAACGCACACTCTCCTTAGCCTCCTCACTTCTGCTTACCACAGCACCAGTTCCTTGTGAATCATCCAGAAAAGTTCCTAGTCTTACGCCTAAAACACGTGCAATCTTAATAAGCGGAGCCAAACCAGGTAGCAGGTTATCCTCTTCTATCGCTTTAATTTGCTCTATTGGAAGTTGAGAACGTTCAGCCAGAACCTCCAAGTCCATCATTTTAGACTCTCTTAATGAGCGGATTTTTCCGCCTACTGAAACTTTCTTTGTCATTTTGATACTACTTTTTAGTATTATTCTATCATTTTTTATTGTCAAACGCAAAATTAGATAAAAAATAACACATAAATACCTTAAAAACCGATTTTATTGATATTAGTACCTCTGCTAAAAAATAAATAAGGTGTACACGCTGCTTTTTCAGATTATTTACGTACATTTGTATGATAATATGACTAATTGTCCGTATAGTAAAAAACAATTGAAAATTCAGATATAAGATGAACGATGAATCGCTAAACAACAGCAATTATTCTGCGCAAAACATTCAGGTTTTAGAAGGTTTGGAAGCGGTGCGCAAGCGTCCGGCTATGTACATCGGTGACATTAGCGAAAAGGGTTTGCACCATTTGGTATATGAGGTTGTAGATAACTCCATTGACGAATCAATGGCAGGATACTGCACCAGGATAGACGTTACCATTAACGAAGATGGTTCTGTATCAGTACAGGACAATGGTCGTGGTATCCCGGTAGATATGCACCCAAAGGAGCATCGTTCTGCACTGGAAGTTGTAATGACCGTGCTGCACGCCGGCGGTAAGTTCGACAAAGGTTCATACAAAGTATCAGGCGGTCTTCACGGCGTAGGTGTATCCTGCGTAAATGCTCTCTCCACAAAGATGGTTACAGAGGTTTTCCGCGATGGCAAGATTCATCGCCAGGAGTACTCCTGCGGTAAACCTATGACAGAAGTTGAAGTGGTTGGTACAGCAGACATCACAGGTACAAAACAGACATTCTGGCCTGATGGCTCAATTTTCACTACCACCGAATACAAATATGATATTCTGGCAACCAGACTACACGAACTGGCATTCCTTAATGCAGGATTGACAATATCACTTACTGACCTGCGCAGAATTGACGAAGATGGCAATCCACAGCAGGAGGTCTTCTTCTCTGAAGATGGTCTGAAAGAGTTCGTATGCTACATAGACGAAAACAGGACCCGTCTTATAAGCGATCCTATCTATCTGAATACAGAAAAGCAGAACGTTCCTATTGAAGTGGCAATTATCTACAATGTAGGCTTCAAAGAGAACATCCGTTCATTTGTAAATAACATCAACACTATAGAAGGTGGTACTCACCTGGCCGGTTTCAGAACTGCTCTGACACGTACACTCAAAAAGTATGCCGATGACAACAAGTTCCTTGAAAAGGCAAAAGTTGAGATTGAGAGCGAAGACTTCCGCGAAGGTCTTACCGCTGTAATTTCAGTAAAGGTATCTGAACCTCAGTTTGAAGGACAGACCAAAACCAAACTGGGTAACAGTGAAGTTGCAGGTGCTGTACAACAGGCTGTTGGTGAGGCACTGACAAATTACCTGGAAGAGCATCCAAAAGATGCCAAGATGATTATTGAAAAGGTAATTCTGGCAGCACAGGCCCGAGTAGCAGCCCGCAAGGCAAGAGAGAGCGTACAGCGCAAAAGCCCACTCAGCGGCAGCGGACTTCCTGGTAAACTTGCCGACTGTTCAGAAAAAGACCCTGCACTATGTGAGCTATTCATTGTGGAGGGTGATTCTGCGGGAGGTAGCGCAAAACAGGGACGCGACCGTCATACACAGGCTATCCTGCCAATCCGAGGTAAGATATTCAACGTAGAGCGCACAATGTGGCACAAAGCATTCGACCACGAAGAGGTAAACAACATCATACAGGCATTAGGCGTACGTTTTGGTCTGTATCCGGAAGATTCAAAGAAGGCAAATTATGACAAACTGCGTTACTACAAAGTTATCATAATGACCGACGCCGATGTCGATGGTTCACATATCGACACCCTTATTATGACACTGTTCTTCCGCTATATGCCTGAATTGATTGAAAACGGACATCTGTACATTGCTACTCCACCACTCTATCTGTGTACAAAGGGTAAGATCAAAGAGTATTGCTATGACGATGTGCAGCGCCAGCGCTTTATAGACCAATATGGTGGCGGTATAGAGCAGAACATCACCACACAGCGATACAAAGGTCTTGGTGAGATGAACCCTGAGCATCTATGGGAAACCACCATGAATCCTGAAAACAGATTGTTAAAACAGGTTCAGATAAGAGACGCCGCAGAAGCAGATCATATTTTCTCAATGTTGATGGGCGAAGATGTAAGCACACGCCGCGAATTCATTGAGAAGAATGCTACATACGCTAATATTGACGCATAACCAAACAAATACATTTAACAGAGTCGTTTTAACAGGAAGGCTACCGATGCAAATCGCGTAGCCTTCTTTTTTATACGCAATCATACAACCTGCAGTTAATCTCTTAAACAAGAAAAGGACCGGAGTATAACTCCAGTCCTAATATTATCCTACGCCCTATTTAGAGCACTATTATTCTGAATTAAGCCAATTTAGCGATGTGAGCGCAAAGCTTTGACTTCAAGTTAGCTGCCTTATTCTTGTGAATAAGCTTTGTCTTAGCCAACTTATCAAGCATCTTCTGTACTTTTGGATAAGCTACAGTTGCCTCTTCCTTATTGGTCATAGCGCGAAGCTGACGAACTGCATTACGCATTGTCTTAGCATAATAACGATTATGAAGTCTTCTCTTCTCGCTCTTTCTTATTGCCTTTAAGGCTGACTTGTGATTTGCCATTATAAATCTTCCTTTTTTTATTTAACTTGTAGCGTGTAGGGGAGTCGAACCCCTCTTACAAGAATGAAAATCTTGTGTACTAACCGATATACGAACACGCCATCCTCAAC
>JAGCKJ010000035.1 GCA_017647575.1 Bacteroidaceae bacterium
CTCACTTATTCGTATATTCGCGAGATATTTATGTGCAGATGCTTCGTTTTTGGGGGCTCTGATTTATGATTATTTAGAATGAAAGCGTGTTTTATGGGGTTGGGATACATTGGACTCCCAACTGCAATTATAGCTGCAAAGAGCGGCCTAGAGGTTATAGGTGTTGATACTAATCCGACAATTGTCAGAGAGACAAATGCCGGACATCTTCATATAGTAGAACCCGGATTGGAGGATTTGCTTCAGAATGTTATAGAAGCTGGCAATTTCAAGGCTTATCAGGCCCCTCAGGAGGCTGATGTATATCTGATAGTTGTTCCTACACCATTCAAGAATATCAATCATGAACCGGATATATCGTTTGTGGAGAAGGCTACAAAGGACGTAGTGCCACTGCTTAAAGAGGGCGATCTATATGTAATAGAATCTACATCGCCTATAGGTACAACGGAGAAAATGGCAGAAGTAATCTTTGATATGCGTCCGGAGCTAAAGGGTAAAATTTACCTTGCATACTGTCCGGAACGCGTTTTGCCCGGAAATATCATCCACGAACTGGTAAACAATGACCGCGTGATAGGTGGTACCGATGAAAAATCAACAGAAAAAGCCAAAGAGTTTTATGGTATGTTTGTGAAGGGTCAACTTCACTCAACAAATTGCAGAACAGCAGAGATGTGCAAACTTACAGAAAACGCATCCCGCGATGTTCAGATAGCCTTTGCCAACGAACTCTCTTTAATCTGCGACAGAGCAGGAATAAACGTTTGGGAACTGATAGAACTGGCAAACAAACATCCACGTGTAAACATTTTACAACCCGGTTGTGGCGTAGGTGGACATTGTATAGCTGTAGACCCATATTTTATATCTTCAAAATTTCCTGCAGAGGCCAGAATTATCAACCTTGCACGAGATGTCAACAATCAGAAAGCAATGTGGTGCGCAGAAAAGATTCGCCGTAAGATGGTTGAATTTGAGCTGGAGTATCATACAGCACCTACAGTGGCTATGATGGGTCTGGCATTCAAACCAAATATAGACGATCTTCGTGAATCGCCTGCAAAACTTATTACATCAAAAGTTTTACAGTCCTGCAATAATGCAAATGTAATGGTTGTAGAACCTAACATCACTGAACATAGCGTGTTTAAACTGACAGACTATAAACTGGCATACGAAAAAGCCGATATAGTTGTCTTTCTGGTTAATCATAAAGAGTTTGCAGAACTGAATTACAGAGATGATGTTCAGGTAATTGATTTCTGCGGAACATTCAAAAAATAAGCTTATGAAGAGTATAATGCTGGTGTTTGGAACCCGTCCGGAAGCTATTAAGATGGCACCTCTGGTTAAAGCTTTGCAAAAGGAGAGTGATAAGTTCCGCACATTGGTATGTGTAACAGGTCAGCACAGAGAGATGCTGGACCAGGTATTACAACTCTTTGAAATTACTCCCGATTTTGATCTCAATATAATGCATAAGGGACAGAATCTGTACGATGTGACATCGAAAGTGCTAATGGGCATGGGTGAGGTTTTAAAAGTTGAGAAACCAGATATAGTGCTTGTACATGGTGATACAACTACATCCATGGCAGCAGCATTGGCATCGTTCTATGAACAGATTCCTGTAGGCCATGTTGAAGCAGGTCTCAGAACCAACGATATATACAGTCCCTGGCCGGAAGAGATCAACAGACAGATAACAGGGCGTATTTCTGCATACAATTTTGCACCAACACAGTTTGGTAAAAACAATCTTCTGAAAGAGAATGTTCAGGAGAACAAAATCATAGTTACCGGTAATACTGTAATAGATGCATTGTATTATGTTGTAGATAAGATAAATACAGATTCTAAACTTATGGAAAGTCTTAAATCAGAGATCTTTTCTATGGGCTATGATCTGAACAGACTGACAGATACAGGAAGAAGGATGGTGCTTATAACCGGTCATCGCCGTGAGAACTTTGGCGAAGGATTCCGTAATATCTGTAACGCACTGGCTTATCTTTCAGACAAATATCATGATGTGGATTTTGTCTATCCTATGCATCTGAATCCTAATGTAAGAGGACCAATTAATGAACTGTTTGCAGATAATAAGCGTAATAATCTGTTCTTTATAGAGCCACTTGATTATTTTGAATTTGTACTGATGATGGAACGTTGCAGTATAGTGCTTACCGATAGTGGTGGAGTACAGGAAGAGGCTCCGGGTTTAGGCAAACCAGTTCTTGTGATGCGCGATACTACAGAACGTCCGGAAGCTGTTGATGCCGGTACAGTGAAACTGGTAGGTACAGATTATAATGCAATAGTGGAGCAGATGTCTCTTCTTCTGGATGATAATGATGCATATAATGCAATGAGCAGGGCTGTAAATCCATACGGTGATGGTAAGGCTTGTGAACGCATAGTGAATTATCTTTCAAATCTATAAAATAAGTTTTCAACAACCTGCAACAAATAAGCAACGGTTCCGTTATTATTGATGATGAGAGTACTGATAGTTTCTTTTTATTACGAACCTGAAATAGGAGCCGCTCCCAGCAGGATAACAAATCTGGCAAAAGGACTGAAAGAGCAAGGTGTGGATGTTGATATCCTTACCTGTCTGCCTAATTATCCGCAGGGCAGAATCTTTGACGGCTACAGAGGCCGTTTCTCTATGCAGGATAACATTGACGGTATCAATATATATCGTTATTGGACATACGCAACGGTATCCAAGAATGCCATAAAGAGAGTATTGGCAATGTTTTCATTTGCCATGACTATGTGGGCTTTTGCATTCAAACGCAAAAGGATAAAAGGATATGACAGAGTGATAATACAATCGCCTCCTATCGTTGTATCAGCATCGGCTATGCTTCTCTTTAGAAAACTCTACAGGCGCAATGTGGTACTGAATGTTTCAGATTTGTGGCCATCGTCTGCGGTAGAACTTGATTTTATGAAAGAGGGATCGCTTTCTTACAGATATACAGCTATGCTTGAGCGCTTTATCTATAAGAATGCAACTTCCATAATGGGACAATCTCAGGAAATAATAGACCATATAAAACAGTTTGAACCTGAAAAAAGATGTTTCCTGTATAGAAATCTGTCCAGAAATGAATGTGCCGGTAATTTAGATATTGTAAATCATCCCAGATCTCCTTTCAAAATAGTATATGCCGGTCTGTTAGGTGTTGCACAGGATATCCTGGGGCTTATCAAGAATGTGAACTTTAAGGAGTTGGGCGTGGAGATGCACCTTTATGGGGCTGGTAATCAGGTGAATGCAATAAAGGAGTACATAGATACGGAAACTAAAAATATATACTATCACGGTACTTTGTCACGCAAAGAGATGGATAAGGCACTTTTTGAATATGATGCATCTATAGTGGCATTGGTAAAACATATAAAAGGGGCAGTTCCGTCAAAGATTTTTGATTTGCTTCCGGCCGGTGTACCAATCCTGTTCTGTGGATGTGGCGAAGGTTCTGAAATAATTTCCTCTAATGGTTTTGGTTTGGTATGTGCCAATTCTGACTATAAAACTCTGGCAGAGAATATTAAACAGATGGTTAATATGCCGGATGATGAATACAACCGGATGTCATTAAATTGTAGGACTGCATCGACCGGGAAGTTCTCTTTTCAGCATCAAATTGTGAATTTTGTACGTTTTTTGTCAGAATAGGACCTAACATTTGTCGATTATTGATATATTTACATTTGAGAAACTATTTTATTAATAATTATAACAAGTATGAAGAAAGTTTTATTTACAGCTGCTTTAGCAATGGCAGTGTCAGCCGGTGTTAATGCACAGCCGGGTGGTGGTATGATGTTTGGCGGTATGCAACAGATTGACGTTGAATACGATGCTTATGTTGCAGCTCCAGAGGGCTATGATAAAGAGACAGCCGGCATAGAGAAGGGTAAGGTAGAAGTTGTAGAGTACAAATCTACTACAGTTGGTACAAATCGTCTGGTAACAGTTTATCTGCCTCCTAAGTATGATGCAAGCAAGAAGTATCCTGTATTGTATCTGTTGCATGGTATTGGTGGTGACCACCAGGAGTGGATGCAGGGTGTTCCTAACGTAATTATGGACAACCTCTATGCTCAGAAGAAGGCAGAACCTATGATTATTGTTATGCCTAACGGTCGTGCTCTTCCAAATGATAAGCCAGAAGGTAATATCTATGGCGCAGAGATGCAGCAGGGTTTTGCAAACTTTGAAAAGGATCTTATTGTTGACCTGATTCCTTTCATCGAAGGTAAGTACAGCACATATACAGATAAGAATCACCGTGCAATCGCCGGTCTTTCAATGGGTGGTGGCCAGTCTTTGAACTTCGGTCTTGGCAATCTTGATAAATTTGCATACGTAGGTGGTTTCTCATCAGCTCCTAATACAAAGGCTCCTGAGCAGCTTATTCCTGATGTAGCAAAGACAAAGGCAGAAAACAAACTGCTTTGGATGGTATGCGGTAGCAATGACGGTTTGATGTACAACAGTTCTCGTCTGAAGGCTTTCTGCGATAAGAATGGTGTTCCTTGTACACTTATCAACTATCCTGAAGGACAGCATGACTTTGTAGTATGGAAGTACGGTCTGTATAACTATTCTCAGCTTATCTTTAAATAATCATTTACATACGTAACATTTTCAGCAGGTCACGATCGGTTCTGATTGTGGCCTGTGTTGTTTCAGTAGTGTTGTGTGTGGAATCGGCTTCAGGGAATATCAGCATCATATTACATTCTATCTGAATGGACTGGATGTGCTCATATAGCTGTGCAAAAGGATGTGTGCCACTCATCGCGTCTTCTCGTGGGCCAACCAATACCAGAAGATGGTCTTTGTTGATATTGTCCATAATCCATTCCAGGTTGTTGGTATCGCTGATAGGGTAGTACTCTGTCTTGCTGGCCGATTTGCCAAAGCTTCTGATGTCATTAAGCGTAGATTCATTGCCGTAGAACTGTGTAACGCAACCAATAGAGGATCCTAATCTTCCTATGTATTCAACGCTCTTGATAAATCCGGTAGCAAATGAGAACTGCTCTGGAATAAGAACAATAATTCTGCGTATCATATTAACAGGGGTGTTGATACGTACAAAGAATGTTTGCTGTCTGTTTTTTGCAGTTACTGACAGAATGAAATCTTCGTAATATTTTCGGGTTATATTCCTTATATCTGCCAGTCCCATAATCAGGTCGGTAGCTTCATACTCTTCCGATGCATGTTTGATGCTGTCAATAACATTGTTGCCTAGACGGTTCTGTATAGTAAAAGGAATATCGGCGGCAGCAGCAATGGCAGCAGCTCTTTCCAGTTCAGATTTTCCTGATTGTAGATATTTTGTAGCATGTTCACCATTGATTGTAATGTGCAATCCTACTGTCTCTGTGCGGCTTTTGGGATTACGCAGTGATATAACCGTATCCATCAGATTGGTAGTGGTTGCAGGGTTGTGAACAAGCACCATAATCTTCTCTTTTTTCTCTTTGTCTGATTTGCCACTTAGAATCTTTTGCTGGCTGATAGCTGCATGTTCGGTTATAATGTTACTTGCTATGCAGGAGAAGAGAACTATTATAATGGTTGTACTAAGTATAGTGTTGTCAATCAGATTCAAAGTATAAGCACCCATTGTTATGGCCAATGCACCGGCGGCGTGTGATTCGCTCAGGCCGAATATCAACCTTCTGTTGTTTCTGTCAAGACGTCTTACTTTCTGAATGATAAATGCTGCAATCCATTTGCCTGCTGTTCCTGCAGTGAAAATCACTCCAAACAGGTACAGTATTCTGGGGTTGCTTATAACCTCCTGCAGATTAATAAGCATACCTGTGTGCAATAGAAATATTGGTACAAACAGCGTATTGCCAATAAAGTCAATTCTATTCATCAGTGGCGATGCCTGTGGTATGTATCTGCTGGTTACCAGACCTGCCAGAAACGCTCCAAGAATACCTTCCAAACCTATTAGCGATGCAAGTCCGGAACTGAGCATCAACATCATAAATATAAACAGAAAATGGGCGTGACCGCTACCGAATCTGTGGAAAAAGGCCCTTGTAACTTTTGGGAAAACAAAGACGATTGTGGAAATATATATAGCAAATTTCAGCATAAAGAACCAGATACTGAAACTTTGTCCATGTTCAGAATATGCTGATCTTACAAATGAATTTATTATGAGTGCCAGCAATATGGCAATTAATGCACCTGTTACTGCAATTGTTACTCCGGGTTCTTTTGTTAATCCATATCTGCTTACAATAGTGTATGATATAAGAGTATGAGAGCCCATAATACAACCTATAATAAGTGCTGCAGGGATATCTGTTCCCAATATATGGATGCAAGAATAATAGCATGCTCCGAATGGAATAGCAAAAGTGATAATGCCGAAGATGAACCCCCAATGACCGGTCTTCTTCATCTCTTCAATGTCTATATCCAGACCGGCAAAGAACATTATAAACAGCAAACCTATCTTGCTGCACATGCTTAATACATCGTCTGTGTCAATTATGTTCAGACAACTGCTACCTATCAGCAGACCGGCCAGTATCAGGCCTGCAATCTGCGGAAAACGAAGACGTTGTGATATAAAAGGCACAAACAGTATGAGTGTTATCACAATGAAACACTTCCATATAGGGTCTATTATAGGAAACAGCTGTTGAAAATCCATTCTTTAAAATTTGTGCCGCTAAGATAGTTATAATTCTTCAATTTTGTAACTTCGCAATCCAAACAAAGAGTAGAAGTGAATTATATTGACGAACTAAACAAAAATCAGAGAGATGCCGTACTATACAATGAAGGCCATAGTATGGTTATTGCAGGTGCCGGATCGGGAAAAACACGCGTCTTGACCTATAAAATAGCATATCTGCTGGAGCAGGGAATAGCCCCTTACAATATATTGGCATTGACCTTCACCAATAAGGCTGCCGGTGAAATGAAAGAGAGAATATCCAAGGTGGTTGGATTTGCTTATGCAAACCGTTTATGGATGGGTACGTTTCATAGTGTGTTCAGCAGAATACTAAGATCTGAATCAGCCCTGTTGGGATATTCGCGTAATTTTACAATTTATGATTCAGCAGACTCCCAGAGTTTGATTCGTAGCATTATCAAGGAACTGCAACTTGATGATAAAGTTTATAAGGTTGCTGTAATCCAGAATAGAATATCTACGGCAAAGAATCGTCTTTATACATCAACAATGTATAGTCAGAATGCCGATATTCTTAAAGCAGATAGTTTCAAAAATATTCCAATGACAAAGGTTATTTATGAAAAATACACAGAACGCTGTAGAAAAGCCGATGCTATGGATTTCGACGATCTTCTGTTGAATACATATCTGCTGCTCAAAAATTATCCAGAGGTGCAACAGAAGTATGCAGAGATGTTCAAATATATACTTGTTGATGAATATCAGGATACGAATCATGCTCAGCATAGTATTGTGTGGTTGCTTACTCGTGGTGGTGCGAATCTTTGTGTGGTAGGTGACGATGCTCAAAGTATCTACTCTTTCCGTGGCGCCAATATTCAAAATATGCTCAGTTTTGAAAAACTTTATCCGGATTCAAAACTCTTTAAGCTGGAGCAAAACTATCGTTCTACCCAGACTATAGTAAATGCGGCAGGCAGTCTGATAGCAAAGAATCATTCCCAGATTAGGAAAAATGTCTTTTCAGAAAATGAAAAGGGAGAAAAGATAGAACTAACCAGAGCACATTCCGATCTGGAAGAGGCCACAATGGTGGTTAATAAGCTGTTGGATTTGCATACATATCAGAATGTGGATTGGAATGAAACAGCCATCCTGTATAGAACAAACGGACAGTCCAGAATATTGGAAGAGACCTTCAGGAAAAACGGATTGCCATACAGAATATATGGCTCTTTATCGTTCTATCAAAGAAAGGAGATTAAGGACACGCTTGCCTATATGCGGGTAATAGTCAATCCAAATGATGAAGAGTCCATTAAACGTATTATAAACTTTCCTAAACGCGGAATAGGTGATACAACAATAAATAAGCTGAAATCAGCAGCATTGGATAATGATGTCTCTTTATGGGATGTAATATGTAATCCTGCTGACTATGGAGTTTCAGTGAATAGTGGAACTCAGAAGAAACTGTACGATTTTTCTACTCTGTTGCGAAGTTTAATGACCGGCGTCTCTACAAGTGATGCATATACCATAGCTAAAAGAGTGTATGAAGAGAGTGGGCTGATAGCAGAACTGAATGCTGACAGGACTCCGGAAGGAATGGCACGCAAAGAGAACGTGGAAGAACTTATGTCGGGTATTCAGTTGTTCTGTAAGGATAGAATAGAAGAGGGTAGTAATGAGATATACCTTTCAGATTATCTGAGTTCTGTGTCGTTGATGACCGACCAGGATAAAGAAGAAGATGCAGATGTATCTAAGGTTACACTGATGACAATTCATGCTTCAAAAGGACTGGAATTTAAAGCCGTTATGATAGTTGGTCTGGAGGAGAATCTGTTTCCGAATGAAATGTCGTCTGCCAGTGAACATGAACTGGAAGAGGAACGCAGGTTGATGTATGTTGCTATGACCAGAGCAGAGAAATATCTCTATCTGTTTCATTCAACTACCAGATTCAGAAACGGAAATATAGAGGCAAACCAACCCAGCAGATTTTTGAGAGACATAGACCCTGTATATATAAATAAGGTGATGGATGAACCTTTCATAAAGCCAAGGTTTACATCGACGCAATCATCAATATCAGGGAATACATTCTTTGAACGTTCTGGAAAGCCACTATTTAGTTCATCTTCACGTGGAAATCTTGATGGTTCAAGACAATATGCAGAGCGCAGTAAGCAGAAAACTCAATATCCCCAGTTTGAAGAGCGCAAACCTAAATCAAAGTTTCAGGTTGTTACGGAAGAGATGCTGCAACGTACTGCATCTGTAAGGTCTGATAGTAGTATTCAGGTTGGTTCAATAATTGAACATGACCGCTTTGGAATAGGAAAGGTTTTAGAGATGGAAGGAGTGGGTGGTGAAACAAAAGCAACAATACAATTCACCAACTTTGGTAGAAAAGTACTGTTGCTTAAATTTGCAAAACTAACTCTGCTAAAGTAATTGGGTTTTATTCACCAAACTGGTTGTATGAACCATTTATTTTGTTCATTGCATGCATAAATTTATGTATGAATATAAATGGACCTACAGCTATTAATGAACCTAAAACTGCCCACAACCAGAAATCTGATGCGCTAAAGTCGTATCGTATATTTCTGCGTTTAAGCTCGTTGCCAATTCTATTGCACAAGTTGTTGTACCATATAAGCGGTATTATTCCGAGTGTAACTGGTGTAAGGAGTACTGTAAGCAGGTAGTGCATAGTGTGTTTGTAGTCTGCTCTGGCTACGGTGTTTATTTCAGTTGAAATTTTGCATATTACAACAATTGGGTATATTCCAAAAGTAATAGCACCTAACAATATCATCTTTAGCAGTCCTCTGCTTGTAGGCAGTTGTTCACGAATATCCTGATACTGCTGTTGTGGTTGATGATACTGCTGTTGTGGTTGCTGATACTGCTGTTGTGGTTGTTGATACTGCTGCTGTGGCTGCTGATACTGCTGCTGTGGCTGCTGGTATTGCTCTTGTGGCTGCTGATATTGCTGCTGTGCTGTTTGCTGTTCTACCACTGTGTTTGCAAATTCAGAAGCTGGTTTTGTTTCTTGTTGAGGTAAAATCTTTAGAAGATCCAATTCACAATCGCCAGGCAAAACAATTTTATCGTTTCTACTTATAATAACAGAGGTGTTCTGGATTTTTTGATTATTTATCCAACTTCCATTAGAACTGTGGTCTGTGTAGGTAATGTTATTACCGCTTTCATCAATGATAATTTCTGAATGGAAATTACTGATGGTAGATATATTCTCAAATACAACATCATTTGATGTGTCCCTGCCAATTGTGATTTTTGTCATAAGATAAAAAGTATAAAATAAGTAATTAAGTTTTGATATGCGAAGGTAATTAAACCATTGTAAAAATTCGTAAAAATATCTTGTATTTTTTTTGTTTTAATGAAAATGAGGTGCACTTGATATTTCTTTCGATGAAAAATAGAAAAAAAACCTGAAATATATTTGTTCTTTACAACAAAAGCCTTACCTTTGCACCGCTTTCAACGGAAAGCCTTTGTGTTTTGAAACAATGCGGCAATTTTTGTGCAAGCCGAATGCAGAAGCAAGTTTACTTGATTATGCTGAGGCGCCGCCAAAAATCGCAGCAATTATGAAATAATTGCGGCAATAGCTCAGTTAGTAGAGCATAACCTTGCCCCAAGGAATAAAAAGGTAAACCTAACCTTGGCAAGGAGTTCTAACAAAAGGGTGAAAGCCAACGCAAAATTAAGTATGCGGCAATAGCTCAGTTGGTAGAGCATAACCTTGCCAAGGTTAGGGTCGCGAGTTCGAGTCTCGTTTGCCGCTCAAGATTAAAGCAACCACAAAGGTTGCTTTTTTTTGTAAAAGATTTACCATAAGTTGCACAATTATACAACCTATTTTTAATACATTTGTACTATGAAAAAGATAATCGCATACAAGCAGTATTATTCTGACTTTATGAAAGGTTTATCAAAGCAGGAACGTCTTAAAATTTTACGTGCTCTTTTATTGTTTGAGACTGAAGATAAGATTCCCTATCATTACATTAAATATTTAAGAGAGGAAATTTTTGAGTTCAGAGTGAATTATGGCAACAACGAATTTAGATTATTGTTTATATGCGATGCAGATACTATTGTTGTATTATTAAATTGTTTTAAAAAGAAAAATCAAAAAACTCCAGAGAATGAGATTAGAAAAGCTATAAAATTAAAAAAGGAATATTATGAACATAAATAACGAAATATTTGATGTAAGTGCTGAGTTAACCAAAGAATTTGGAGAGGTTGGTTCAAAGAGCAGAATAGAAGCAACAGAAAAAGCATGGGAAGAATATAATGCACAAATTCTACTTGATGCACGTAAAAATGCGCAATTAACACAAGCAGAATTAGCAGCACGTATAGGAGCAGATAAGAGTTACATTTCTCGTATAGAAAGAGGTCTGACTGTTCCAACTGTAGCTACTTTGTACAAAATAGTTGCGGCTATGGGTTTGACAATTGAATTAAAACCGATTAATTAATACGCAGGGGTAAATCTTAGGTTTCCGCGTTACCACGCGTAGCGTGAGTTCGAGTCTCGTTTGCCGCTCAAGATTAAAGTAACCACATAAGGTTGCAATAAACAGATATAATAGAAATTTAAAGATATTGTCTGTAAAACTTAATTTGGAGGTACCTCTGACACCGTATGTGGCCCGTCATAGCTGGGCTACAAGTGCGCGTGATAGTAATATACCTATATGGTAATGGATATGGTGTTGGCATAAAAAAGGAGAGCGCTATAAAAGCGCTCCCCAAAAATAGTATAGTAATAAGATGTTTATTACCAAGTTATAACGTCGTCTTTCCAGCCAAATGCTCCTGCACCAACATAGTAGTACATTGATAATACTATAGTGTTTTGAGCTTCGTCAAAGTATGAATAATTACGATCAGCATCGATATAGGTATAAATCATACCATATGAAGGATGGATGAATCCTGTTTCCATATCATAGTAACCATAACTATTAACATCCTGAAGCATTGAGATTGAGCCATCACCACCCAGCAAGAGTTTTAATTCATGACCTTCTGAATAGAGATCCTTAATCTTAATGTATGAAGGATTTTCCAAAGCCTTGTAAATAGTAGCTGTAGATTCACCATAGAGATATGTTGTTGCTGTGCACTCTGTGAAGAATTCCCAGGTATAGTCTCTCGTAATGGTCAGTTTGTGACTAATCTGCTTACCTTCAATTGGTGTTTCAGGTAACTGCAGACCAATTGTGTATGGTGTACCAATTTCCAACTGTTCTTTTTCGAATGTAACTTTAATGGTTGCTTCAAGTTCGCCATCTTCAAAGAATACAGTTCCAGGAATTGTAAACAAGCCTGTTGTATCAGAATTGATAACTTCTACTTCTGCACTACCTTTTGAATTTGCACGCTGTACAGTAACCTCATACTCACCTAAGTCAGCTGCTGTAAAGAAGTATTCGCTCTTGCTTGATGTGAATATAGCTTCGCTATTATCAGGATAGTAGAATACTCCTATTGTGTCATTGTCATTGCAGGCACAGAATGTACTAACTGCAAGCACAATAGATAAAGTATATAAAATCTTTTTCATAATTATCTGATTTGTAGTTATCTATTAACGAGGATTTTGATCCTGAATGTTTATACTGTCGTTGCTGTCAAACTCTTTCTGTGGAATCAATGTAACGAAATAGTTGTCGTTTGGTTCCATTGTATCTTTTGAAGTATGGTTGCTACCTGTATAGTTACGGGTGAAACCAAGATTCAAACGACACAAATCGTAAGGACGACCCATACCTTCACTCCACAACTCAACACGGCGCTGGAAAAGAATCTCTTCCAACAATGTCATAGCAGGTGCGTGTGTGTCATCACTGTATGTTACGTCATCTGTCAATGCTGCAAGTCTGGTCTCGTAAGCGCTGTCACGCTTTGAACCTAATTCAGTTAACAGAGCACGTGCAGTTGTGTAGTCCAAATTGCGGCAAGCTGCCTCGGCTGCAACAAGGATCATCTCTTCTGCTCTCAGATAGATAATATCAGCAGTAGCAGTAGCAAGGTTCTTGTACTGGAACTTTAACTGACCGTATGGGTAAACAGCGTAATCTGCAGGGTTATCCCACCAGCTGTTCTTTCTGGCATCTGTATCAGGGATGCGGCTCCATAATGAGGCGTCTATACACTGCTGTGCAGATTCACCATAACCACCTGCCATATCCATGTGTGAGAAGAATGGGCCAAAAGGACCTGTCTGGTCAGCAATAACTTCAAATCCCCAGAATACATCAGAAGCTGCATTGCAATCATTGAAGGCACCTAATTCTGCCATTGTGGCTACACGAGTCAGATTTGGCTTCTTAAGAGCTTCTGTAGCATACAAATATGCATTGTCCCAGTCGCCCTGAACAAGTGCTACGCGAGCCCATAATGCGTATGCTGTATAAAGGTCAATGTTAAGTCTGTTCTTCTGCTCTACATCAGCAACTGTAAATATTGATACAGCTGAATCGTAGTCTGCATTAATCTGTTCAAAAACTTCTGCTACAGTGCCACGGCCCTTGCCCTTTGTTTCAGGAGTGGTAGGCTCTGTATATAGAGGTACACCTGGCGCATCGCTGTTTTCTGCATAGTTACCTTTGCAGAAAATATTGTATAGCCAGAAGTATCCAAAACCTCTCAATGCGTAAGCCTGTGCCAGAACATATTTACCTTCATCACCAAATGAATTCAGTCTCTCTGACTGTGCTATTACATAGTTAGCCTGTGAAATCAGAGTGTAGTACAAATTCCACTGTGCATACTGTCTTCCTGAAGTGTGTGTGTAGTCAGTATCTGTATTGAATGCATAGTCATAGTAGAACCATCCATTGCCCTGGTTTGCCATCAGATGGTCTTCACCCTGAAGATCTTTAAAAAGTAGTGTACTCATTACACCAGGGTTTTCTGAAGACCAGTTGTCAGACCATCCGTTCATAAACATAGCACGATAAATGCCGTTTACTGCTGTCTGTGCGGCTTCTGCACTGCTGAAGATCTGTTCTACAGATACTTCATCAGTTGGGAATGTTTCCAGTTTCTCCTGATCGCAGGATGTAAAGGAAACAAGTCCGATAAGTATTGCTATATTAAATATTTTTTTCATAATCTATCTTGTTTGTTAAATTAGAACTTTACATCCAGTCTGAATGAGATTGTACGTGCAGGAGCATATACATATGTAGTACCACCTGTCATGCTGTACTGAGGATCCATACCCTTAAGATGTGTGAAAGTGTGGAGGTTGTCAGCGCTAACTGCCAGTCTCAATTCGTTCAAACCAATATTGTTTGTCATCTTCTTTGGCAATGTGTATCCAAATGTGATGTTCTTCAGGCTGAAATAAGAAGCGTCAATCAACATAGCATCAGTAGATGGTGATGAGTCACCGATGATATAACGGTGAATATCTGTAACATCGCCAACCTTTTTCCATGCACGTGACAGATTCTTGTGCTTTGTCTGACCTGCATAGTAGAAGTTCATCATACCATTATATACGCCATCAAGCATTTCACCGCCAATTGAGTAGTTGGTTGCGATTGACAGATCAAACTGCTTGTACTGCATCTGTGAATTGATAGAACCAAACAGATCAGCATACTTGCTGCCTGCAATTACGCGTGATGCCTGTGCAAGAGTCTGGTTGTTGGTGATATAAGCATCAACTTCATTACCCTTGCTGTCAACTGTAGCCCAGTAGAGCTGGTCACCATTGAATGGGTCAACACCGGCTGAACGGCACAGATAGTATGAATAGAGAGCTTCACCTTCTCTGATAATCTGAGAACCGCTGATGATATCCTTACCATCGTCTGTAAGCTTAAGAACTTCGTTTCTCATGGTTGAACCCATAACTGTCATATTCCACTTGAAGTTCTTGTTGTTAACAATATATCCGCTGATAGTTGCTTCAACACCGGTGTTCATCATATCACCTGAGTTGCGGTTGTAGCCACCGAAACCTGTTGAAAGTGGAAGTGGGTAGTAAAGCAGCATATCTGTAGTTACTCTCTTGTACCACTCAAGACCAATCTGAACGCGCTGTTCAAACAGACCGGCATCCAAACCTACGTTGATGTTTTCACTGCTTTCCCATGTGATGTCCTGACTTGAAATAGAACCTAACAGAGCACCTGAGTTGTTAGCTGCAGGATAACCAAGGTTGTACAGAGACTGCCATGCAAAGAATGAACCAAGGTTGTCGTTACCCTGAACACCATAACTTGCGCGTACTGACAAATTGCTCAACCATTCAATACCCTTCATAAATCTTTCAGAAGAGATCTTGTAGTTACCACCAACTGACCAGAAGTTACCCCAGCGTGAATCTTTGTGGAAACGTGAAGAACCATCCTTACGTAAACTTGCTGACAGGTAGTACTTTTCATTGTAGTCGTAGTTCAAACGACCCATATATGATTCAATTCTGTACTGAGCGCTTGAACCACCAACGTCTGTCATGGTTGTAGCTGCATCAAGTTCATACAAACCACCGAATGGAACGCCTGTTTTACCACCCAAAAGATATCTCTCTTCGTATGAATACCATTCGTGACCAACAAGTGCATCGATATTGTGGTTACCAATGCTGCGGTTGTAGGTAAGCAACTGGTTGAATGTTAAACCTAGGCTAGATGAATTCTGGGTTGTGATTCTACCATGTACGCTCTCTGCATTACCAAAGAATGGGTTGTAGTACTGAAGTGAGTTTGCATTGTAGTAGTCGAAACCGAAGTTTGCAGTTAATGTCAAACCTTTTGACCAACCACTCTTCAAACCGCCAAGGTCTATATGTGTACGACCTGAAAGGTTGTTAGCTTCTGATGAATATTTATCATCGTAAAGTGTAGCAATGCTGTTAAAGTTCTGCTGCTGACCGCTAGGACGTGTATCACCATAGTCAAAAATCTTATCACCATTCTCATCCAGAATATAAGCACCATTGTTGTTGCGATCTCTGTAGTAGATAGGATAGATTGGAGCCATCAGCTGTGCTGAATACCATACGTTACTTGTTGCATTAGCATCAGTCTGAGCAGCATTTGATTTGCTGTGTGAGAAGTTGATACCCAAACCAGCCTTGAACCATTCAACAGGTGATGTTTCAATGTTGGTACGGCCGGTATAGCGCTGGAAGTTGGTTGTTTCAAGAATACCATCTTCATTAACGTAACCAAGTGAGAACATGTACTGTGTCTTGTCATCACCACCGTTAAAGCTTAAAACGTACTCATTTCTCATTGCATTGTCGCGTGTGATTGCGCCCAGCCAGTCTTCATTCCAAAGAGCCTTGGCATCACTTCTTACCAAACCTGTTTCAGTGTCGATAAGTTCAGCTATTGGATAGTTGAATGGGTTGTACTCTTCATTATTACCAAATACGCGGCTTGCACCCTCTGTCATTTCATAGATAGCATCGCTACCATATTCGTTGTAGTATGCAGAGTAAAGAGCTTCAACAAACTCCTTTGAATCCATTGTTTCGTAACGTGGAAGTGCACGGCTTGAGAAACCTGATATAGCCTTGAAGCTAACTTCTGATTTACCCTTCTGACCCTTCTTTGTAGTAATCATAATAACACCGTTAGCACCACGAGCACCATAAAGAGCTGCTGCTGAAGCATCCTTCAATACTGTGATAGCTTCAATGTCATCAGGGTTGATAGCGCTGATTGAACCATCGTAAGGCATACCATCAACAACGTACAAAGGAGTGTTGGCTGCATTGATAGAACCCAAACCACGAATGTAAATGGTTGAGCTGCTACCTGGCTGACCGCTACCTGTTGTAGCCTGGATACCTGTTGCAAGACCATCCAATGCCTTGGTTACGTTACTAACTGCTCTCTTTTCAATCTCTTCAGTCTTCAATGTCTGTGCTGAACCTGTGAAAGATGATTTTTTAGCTGTACCATAAGCTACAATCATTACTTCGTCCAGAACCTCAGCGTCTGCCTTCAAAACTACATTAACAGTAGATTTGATAGCCACAGTCTGACTTTCCATACCGATAAATGAGACTACCAGATTCTTTGCAGAACTTGGTACATTCTCCAAAACGAAATTACCATCCATGTCGGTAATAGTACCCTGGTCAGTACCTTCTACCAGAATGGTGGCACCAATTACAGGTAAACCGTCCTCATCAGAGGTTACGTTACCACGTACCCTTGATGTCTGAGCGTTTACCAGACCTATACCTACAAAAAGGCAGGTCATCAACACCATTAATTTTTTCTTCATAAAAAATTTTTGTTAATTAATTTGATTAGTGTATAATTATTAAAAAATTATTCATATCAATTTGCGTAGATAGCTGATTTCAAATAGAATATGTGATTTCTACAAAAGAAATCATACCTAGCAGCAACAAAGGTACACACATTTTATATAAATACCAAAAAAATGCAAACAAAATGGTAGCACACACCTAATATATATATACTCATAAGTCATATTATTTTAAAATTGTTAATAATCGAAAAAACAATATAAGTCTGTTAGATGTATTAAAAAACATAATCCAATATTTAATCCATATCACATACTGAAACTGTTGGAGATTTGATTATAAAACCCTAACGGGTTGATATTCAATACTATATAGTTTGTGGTGATTTCTTTTGTAGAAATCATACCTAGTTTTAACACTGAAATATAGTTAAAATGCTTTTATTCAGTGGTTTATGTGATAGTAAATATAAGTATTTTGTTTAACCAAATATTCATAATTATTCACTAAAAATTCATTTTGTGAGAAAGAATCTATAACTATGGGCAGGTGCTTTTTTTAAGAGTACCTGCTCTTGTTTTTTGGTAATACTGTCTCTATGTGCTATCTTTACGCTCTCAAAAGATATTATATGAAAATTAGAACTATTTTACAGTTTGTGGCACTCATCCTGCCTGTATCAATTTGCGCGAGAACAGTATCAGAACAGGAGGCATTAGAGGTGGCAACAAAATTTGTTACAGCCAATGGTGCTGTTACAAAAACATCTTCCAGACAGCTGACGCTTGTATGGAATGGCAATGATAAAGATACCAAGGCTGTTACTGATGCACCTTTCTATATATACAATGTAGAAGATGGCGGATTTGTAATGGTTAGTGGCGATACTAAGGCAGAACCTGTACTGGCATATTCTACAGAGAGAAACTTTAAGTTAGATGATATGCCGGAGAATGTCCGTTTCTGGATGAATGAAATGAGATCACATATAGAGAACCTGCGTGCAATGCAAAGTGTAGAAAACCCAACTATACTGGAGTGGAATGGTATGCTTTTTGCCCAGGAAAACGGTACACCTGATACTATTCTGTTAAGAACTGCATTATGGGATCAGGTTGCTCCGTATAATGCATATACCCCCGATAAAATGCCTACTGGCTGTGTGGCTACTGCAATGGCTATTATTATGCATTTCCACAAATGGCCTGATGCAGGCAGAGGAACACTTGAAAGTTATTCATACGAACAGGAGGATGGTACATTGCGAACTGTTAAAGGCTATGATCTGGGTTATCAGTACCAGTGGGATATTATGCCATACGAACTGGATAAATATGAGATAGATACAGAACGTACCAGAGCAATCGCCCGCGTAATGTATGATTGTGGTGTTATGGCAAAGGCAAATTATAACCAATCCGGAACAGGAGCAATTATAGTGGATGTAGATCAGCCAATGAGTGACTATATGAAATATGATAATGCAGCCATGGGACTACAAAAACTATTCTTTTCAAACGACGAGTGGAAGAGCATTATGAAGAATAATCTGTTAAACAGACAGCCGTTGCTCTATGGAGCTTTTGATGCTAATAGTGGAGGAGGTCATGCTTTTGTAGTTGATGGTATAGATGAAAAGGGACGTTTTCATGTGAATTTTGGATGGTCAGGTGTAAATAATGGCTATTATACTTTTCCATATTTTTCTTCATTCACAGCAAGTCATCACATGGTGTGTAATATAAAACCTGATGAAGGCGGTAAACAGGAGGATATGATGATAAATTATCAGAATATGCCCGGCATTACACATAAGGTTACAAATATGGCTGTAGATACCTTTAAAATTGACGAAGAGTACATAATGAGAGGCAAAGTAGCAAATGCTTTGAATGTAAATTATAGTGGTTATATAGCTATATGTAAGGTAGGCAGGGATGGTCAGGTACATGAATTTGTTTGCGATACGACATCACTCTATGCTGAGAATATCGAAGGGTATATGATTGCAAATTATGAGGCGGATATAAAAATAACCACAGAAATTAACATAGGCGACCATCTTGCTTTATATTATAAAGGCGATAGAAATGGAGACTGGCGCAGAATGAATTCATATATGAATCAGGATTTGAATATCTATCTGACTGACAAATACTTTATAGATGAAGTAACATCAGTATCATATTCAAAACAGGATTCGGTTCTGACAATTGCAACCAAAGAGAACGCGCAGATAAGGATGTATAATTCTGAAGGAGCAGATGTTACCGGAGATATAGCTAATCAGCAGGGATTGATAACTATTGATCGTAAACTCTTGCAGCCTGATGCATATTCAATAGAGTTAATATCATCCGATAAGGATAAGATGAATTTTGAAGTAAAATTTTGATAAACAATAGACTATGAAAATGTTAAGATATATTCCATTGATGTTTGCTCTTGTCTGTATGACGGTATCCTGTAAAAAGGAGATACCGGATATGGTTAGTGCAGATGTAAAAGAGTTTTCAGTATCGGGCGATGGAGAATCAGTAAAAGTGAATATTACCGCAAATCGTCAGTGGGTAGCTACAACAGAAAATGACTGGATTACCCTTCCCAATGCCCAGTCAGAAGGAGGAACTTCTCAACTAACAATCCGCGTAAAGAAGAGTGATGCAGAATCTTCACGTGAAGGTTCAGTAAGAGTGGTTGCGGGTGATGCTTCAGTAACGATAAAGATTGTTCAGAGATTGCGCATATCTCTGGATCTGGATGTGGCTGGTGCATACGTAGAATATACCGGTGATACCATTTCAATGCAACTTACATCGAATGCAGATTATTCGGTGGAGATTATTGAAGGTGCAGAGTGGATAAGAAAGGTAGATACAAAAGCGACAACCGATGTGCTTAATTTTGTAGTAGAACCAAATACCACAAAGAAAGCTAGAAAAGGAAAAATTCTCTTTACTGAACCTGTTGAAGGTAAGAAGAAAGAGTTTCTGGTAAATCAGTATGCTATGCCGGATATCCTTGATATAACATATTCAGGAAATACTATGTCGGCAATAGATTTTGCAGGTAATGCTCCAAAAATTGCGACAGAGTGGGGCGATGGTAATAGAGGTGATTACTATAAAAGTTCTCCGGAATATTCATACGAACAGTCCGGAGATTATCAAGTAAAAGTTTACGTACGTGAAAGTGACGGTTTTACCATAAAGAAGATGAGTGGAATATCATCTTTGGATATATCAAATTATTGATTCAGTAATCTATCAATGGTATTTTGAGCATCGCTGCACACTTTGGATTCGTCCATTGTTGTGCAGCTTCTGTTTTCCACTACAATGTTGCCGTTTACTATTACAGTATTCACGTCTGATGCATGGCAGCTATATACCAGTTCAGAGATGATATTTGTATGCGGATAGAGATGTGGCTTTTCAAAATCCACAAGAATAACATCGGCCAGGGCATTTTCTGCAAGAATTCCCAGTTCTCCCTCTTTGCCAATTGCTTTGGCTCCATTTACCGTTGCCATCTGCAGTATCTGGTAAGCTGGCAGCACACATGGATTAAGAGTGCTGACCTTTTGCAGAAGTGAAGCTGTGCGCATTTCATCCCACATATCCAGATCATTGTTTGATGATGCTCCGTCTGTACCTATGGTAACGTTGATACCGGCATCAATCATTTTGGCAACCGGGGCTATTCCCGATGCAAGTTTCATATTGCTCTGTGCATTGTATGCTACGGAAACATTATTCTCTGCAAATATTTTAATGTCATTGTCGCTCATACAGACGCAGTGTGCAGCAAGGACAGGGCGTTTGAGCATACCAACATTGTTCAGGTATTCAGTTGGATTAACACCATATCTCTCTCTTACGGTATTCTCTTCGTCCTTTGTTTCGGCATGGTGAATATGTATGCCTGTATTCAGCTCTTCAGAAAGCTCTATGCTGCGTTGCATATTCTCAGGGGAACAGGTGTAGATGGCATGCGGGCCAATAAGCATGGAGACAAGTTCGCTATTGGAGAATCTTTTCTGAACTGCACGCCAGTCCTCTTCAAAATGTGCCATCCTGAAATCCATGGAGCAGGGTGATACATAGGCTCTGATACCTGCGGTTTCGGCAGCTTCGGCTACAGCCTCTTCGTATGGGTACATATCTACAAAGGTTGTGGTACCGCCCTTAAGCATCTCCAGTGTACCTAATCTGGCACCGGTCAGCACTTCGTCATAACCCATTTTTCCCTCAACAGGCCAAATATGTTCGTTTAACCATTCCATCAGTGGCACATCGTCTGAAATACCACGAAGCAGTGACATTGCCACATGGGTGTGGGTGTTGATCAATCCCGGCATGACTATCTGTCCGGTAGCATCTATCACTTTGCAGTTCTCTTTGTGGTTTGCAAGAAAGTTGTCTGCATCAGCTTTATTGCTGCTTACAAATGCAATTCTGTTACCCTCAATGGCTAAATGGCCTGTGAAATATTTAGGGGAATCATCCGCAACATTCATAGGCAGAATGATCCCGTTTGTTATAAGAATGTTCATGTAACTGATTTTTTAAAACGATGCGAAGTTACTATTTATTCATTGTAACTCCACTCTTTGCAGGTTATATCTCTTAATATTTGGAGTGATTCTCCATCAGAAATTTCACAGAGATGAATTCTGCAATAGTCTCCCTTGATAATCTTACCATTCAGACTATCTGTATCGACCTGCGAAACATAGTTTCTGAACATATTCAGCATATGCGCATCTGCATTGCTTTTTGTATCGTAGATAATGAAGTTCTCGTTAATAGGAAACGTATTGTATATTTCAGAGAAATCTGATGCATCGGATACGCATGAATAGCTTATGAATCTGTATATGTTAACCTGTACGTTTTCTTTGCTGCAGGATGAACAGAGAATCATAATTGCCCCTAATGTGCATATCAATATTCTATTCTTAAATAGTTTAGCCATATCTGTAGTTTTGATGCTACGAAGATATGGCTAAACCTGTTACTATATGTATAAATTCAATCCTCTTTTGGATAAAAATGTTCAAATGTTGGTAAAATGTACCAAAATGTGGTAAAATTACACTTATAACTTATGGAATGTTCTTCTTGTCAACAGTCCAGCCTTCTCTCTTTGAAAGGCCGCACTCTGTACCTGTGAACATTGTTCCGGCTTCATCATCGCCCTTTAGCTGCCAGCTTAACCATGCTGTTGCAACAATGCTGTATTCACCACCCAATGGCTGGCCGTATGTACCACCGTGACCTACAGGAAGGTTTGCTGCAAATACAGGAACGTGATCAATACGTTTAAAGTCGTCCATACCATTTTCGTATGCAATATCTGTAGGACCACCTAACATGTATAGAACTGGAGTATGAATCTCAGCCAGACGCTCTTTTTCAGGCATTGGCATACCCGGAACTGCACCTGCTGCATTAGTGAACAGACCGCTGTTACATACCATGATAGTCTTCAGACGTTCGTCTTTTGCAACATCTAGAGTCTGCAGACCACCGCATGACATACCTGCAGCTGCTACATTTTCTGCGTCAAGTTTCTTGTAATAAGGACTGTTCTTATCTGCATTCTGAGCAAGTGCCCAATCAAGTGCATCTATAAGTTGTGAAGATTCTGAACGGTTTGCACCTTGACTGAAGCTTGGACCAATGGCAACAACCATAAATCCATGTGATGCTATTTCGTTCAAGAAATTTATATGTTCTCTTGGATTGTTTGCGCAGGCACCATTACCCCATACAAGAATAGGAAGTGGATTCTTTTTATCAAATGGTTTTAAATCGGCTGGGCGGAAAATAGTGTGGGTAGGCAGTGATGCCTCTTCCATCATGATAGCTTTGTATTCACC
>JAGCKJ010000036.1 GCA_017647575.1 Bacteroidaceae bacterium
AAATAAAGATTTCTTGCGTTTACTTCCAGAGTTCCACCCGCCTGAAGAGTTATATTATCAAGAAGCAAATCCTTGCTTGCATCAGAATCGACAATAACACTACTGGCATTTCCAACACTGATCCATGTATTCCCGCTTTGTGTAAAGATTTCCTTGGCTCCATCAACTTCCTGATAGGTATATACATAGGTCTTTCCTTGGGCTGCATCAAGTGCTTCAAGGCTTGTACCCAGATTCTGACCTTTTTCATAAGAAGAATATTCTTTACCCAAAGTACGATTGGTATGAATATCTTCATTGGTAGCCACATCCACAAGTTTACCGTAGGAATCTTTTACAGTCAGATTGTCTGTGGAAAGAGCTACATCTTTCTCATCTGTGACTTTATAAAGAGAATATTCATTGCCTGTAACACAAACATAGTACTGAGTTCCAGCTGTATCTGTAACAATATTTCCGTTGCGAAGAAAATCTCCTTCTACTCCGCCAAGGTGATATTTACCATCGGCATCAATATAAACGGTACTGTTGCCCTGTTTGAATTGAATTTCTGTATTACTGCGATCAGCAAGCCTATCGTTGAAATTAATCGTTTCTGCTTTTCCGCCATGGAGAGAATTTACCCCACCACTGTGATGATTGTAATAAGTTTCCGTATGGGTAAGGGTATTAAGATTTTCCAACGCTGTATTATAAGCAGCATTATCAGGGGCATCATCACCAACATAACCATTCTTTTCAAAGAACTTGCCTGCCTGATAAACATAGGACTTGGAAGAATCGCTGGAACTGTAAAATTCTTCGCCATTCTGAATGAGTTTCCCGTTATGCTCAAACCTGCCATATTGATCCATTTGAACATTATTTCCGTCTTTGGAAAGGTACTCGTTTGCGCCAAATGTTCCATCGCCGTTAAGATCAAACGTTACATTGACTTTTCCACTTACGGGTTTTTCAGTATTATGCAGGAGTTCTTTGTGGATTTCAATTTCAGCCTTTCCGGCATCAGTTTCCAGAGCAAGGTAGAATGTTCCATCAGCCCCTTGCAGGATCATATTATCCGTCAAAACATTATTACTGGTTGTCACATAAAGTTTCTGACCATATATGGTATAATCTTTACCACCGGCAGAAATCACATTTGCATCATCTATTTCGGGATTATCAGTACCCAAATTGGCATTTATATACCATGTACCAGCATTGTCTCTTACGGTAAATTCTGCGTAGCGGTTGCCCTCTACAACTTTTATATCAGCCAATTTTTCACGGAATTGTTCACCTGTACCATTAAGATGATATTGTGTAGAAGTTGCGATTTCTGTTGTTGGATCCAATACTGTAAGACAGGTGGTACTGAATGCAGAAGCTTTATCTGCCGCAGTTTCTTTGTACAAACGCTGATTGAAAACGTAATAGGTTGCAGATCCAGCAGTTACAGTGGAACCATTGGCGATTTCAGTTGTTCCATCAGGCTGGTACCATTTACCATCCGCTACATTGTACACGGCATCAGTCAGCACTGTGCCATTTATACTGATTTCTGTACCATTGATCACAGGTTGGCTATCATTAAGTTCATGCAAAGAACCACCATCGGCATCAATGTAGAGATATTTTGTTCCATTAGCAGCAAAAAGAGTGTTATTGTTAATAGCAGATCCGCCACCGGTATTCTGTCCGGCAAAAAGGGCAATAGTCCCCTCATCATCTATCGTGTAATAGGCATAAGAATAAACAGTTCCTCCAATATTGATTTTTGCAGTTCCAGATCCAGCACCAGTATTAAGCCCAGTAAGATTTGTTATTTCCACCAAAGTGGTAAACTTGAATTCACTGTTATTGTCAAGTACAAGTTCCCCTGCGCCGTTTACAGCGGTTCCGGCTGTGGAAAGAACAAAGAATTTACCATCCTTATAGATATACTGGGAAATCTGGGCAAGTTCTTTACTTTCTGTGAGATTCAGAAGGCCATTAAATACATCGATATCAGAGTCACTTACCTGTACTCTGTCACCATTTATAAGCAGATACCCGTCAGAATCTGTAGAAATATCCAAGCCCTGAACAGAATTGAGATTGGTGGTTACGTGTACCGACTCTGTGATGGTTAAATCGTCAGCATCTGTTCCGTCTTTGATCATAAGATCATAATTATCTCCAGTCACATTACTTTTACTGCTTACATATTTCAAAGCAGAAGTAATATCCTGATAATCACCGTCGTTACCAACCGTTACTGAAGTATAAGATTGTCCGCTGTTTTGATTTTCCAAACTTCCAACAGATGTCATGCTTTTGTATATGGAACCATAATTGAGGACATCCAAAGTAGTATTGCCAGTAACAAAGCCGCTCTTTATATATGCAACAGATCCCGCTCCTACCTGAAGCCCGGTATCAAAGCCACTGATCTTACCGCCATTAATGACCAATTCCCCGTTGCCACTGATTTGAACACCAGTCATATTGTTATATTGAGCAGAATCAACATTGGTAATTGCACTGTTGCCACCGGAAATCAGGAAATCACCTCTGCCGGAAAACTCAATACCGGCATCAGCTGCGCCAAGTTTAACATTACCATAGACAGTGATGCTCCCTTGTCCCTCAGTATCACTGTAAGCCTTGATAGCAACATTTCCAGCTGTAGTAATACTGCCGGTAGTATTAAGACTCAGATTTCCAGCAGAAGTCTTGAACGGATAGCCGGAATCT
>JAGCKJ010000037.1 GCA_017647575.1 Bacteroidaceae bacterium
ATTATATGCTGCATTTGCAAAAGATGCAAATTCTCAGATTGAAAAAGGCAATAAGGCTGCAGGTACACGTGCACGTAAGGCTTCTTTGGAACTGGAGAAATTGATGAAGGAGTTCCGTAAAGCTTCTTTGACTGCTACAAAGTAATTTTGACCAATTTAAATTTATTAGGGGCATTCATCATAACGTGAATGCCCCTAATTTGTTCCATTATTTTATGTAGTCTAATATTTTACCGCTTATCTGTAATAGTGATATTTCACAGATTTTTGTATCATATTCCACCTGAAGCAGACTCTCTTCTGCATCTAAGAGTGATTTCTGTGCTTCACGCATCTCAATACCGGACAAATCGCCCAAAAGATATCTTTCGTAAGCAATTTCATAGTTATCCTGTGCTGTTAGCAGATTCTGACGTTCCAGAGCCAGTAGTCGCAGGTTATTCTGGTAAGCCTGCCAGAAGTCCTCTAAATTGGCTCTTAATTCAAGTTCCAATTCATCGGCAGCAAGTTCTGCATTCAATATCTCCAGATTTGCATTGCGCTGTTTGGTTCTGTGTGTTCCATCTATGAGGTTAATACCTACGGTTGCGCCAAATTCAGGACCATACTGATGTCTGGATGTGGTATTATTCCAGCTTAATCCGTATCCTGCGTTGACTTTAATATATGGATAGTTTCTGGATACTACGCTCTTTTTATCAAGCTGTGCAATTGTCATGTTTGTTTCAGCCTTAAGCAGATCTGCATTTGTTTCAAGCATATTCTGAAGTAAATCGCCGTAGTTTAACTGTTCCAACAGGATAATTGATGTGTCGGCAGCAAGGATATGTTCATTAAGGTTGCTGTTTGACATCAGTTTGTTCATGCGGATATTAGCAGAGGCTACCAATTCATGTTGTTTCAGACTGCTGGCACTGTCAGCGTTGAAATATACCTGTGCCTGTTGCAGATCCAATCGGGAATTATCACCTATATCGTAACGTGCCTGAACTATACGTAGACGCTCTTTGGAAAGAGCTACAGCATAATCCAGGTTCTTAAGATGAATAGCCTGACGTACCATATTGTAATATTCCGATGCAAGTGATGCTACGTAATCCTCTATGGCAATTCTGGTCTGGATAGTGCCGGCACGGTGCAACTCTTCCAGTTTTGAACGACTGGCTAATATGCTAAAGCCATTGAATACTGTCATCTCTGCTCTGATTGATGAATTCAGAGAGTGTGTATGCCCACCATTATTGCGTATAGCTCCACTGTATGTTCCTGTTGCATTTACTGTTGGAACTGCGCCTGCATTACCCCATGTGTCATTATTGGCAGCCTGAGCTTCATCATTGTTTACCATTTTTATCTGGTAGCTATTCTCCAGGCCACGTTCAATACACTCCTTAAGTGTTATACTCTGTGCATGTGCATAAACAACACATGCAAGAGCTATGATAGTAATAATATGTCGTTTCATTCTTTTTCCTCTTTTTTGTCTCTAGATGTAGAAATTACAGCATATACAGATGGAACTATATACATAGTGAAGATGGTGGAGATAAATAGACCACCCACTACAGCAGTACCCATGGCAATACGTCCGGCGCTACCTTCGCCACCTGCTATAATCAGAGGCAGCATACCCAATATGGTAGATGAACTTGTCATAAGGATAGGGCGCAGACGCTGTATTGAAGCATCGCGTATAGCAGCCAGTTTGTCTAATCCTGCCTCCTGTTTCTGGTTGGCGAATTCCACAATAAGAATACCATTCTTAGCTACGAGTCCAACCAACATAATTATACCAATCTGACTAAAGATGTTCATGGTCTGTCCGCCAATATTCATAAATACCAGTGCACCAAATACGGCCAGTGGCACTGTAAGAAGAATGATAAGCGGATCTTTGAAACTCTCAAACTGTGCGGCCAGAATCAGATAGATTAGCACCAATGCCAGACCGAATGCAAAAATCAGACTGTTTGAACTCTCGCGGAATTCACGGGATTCGCCTGTCAATGCAGTGCGGAATGTATCGTCAAGGGTCTCCTTTGCTATCTTGTCCATTTCATCAAGTGCTTCTCCTAAAGTATGTCCAGGAGCTACACCTGCAGATATTGTTGCAGATACGAAACGGTTGTAACGGTACAGTTTTGGAGGTGCAATATCTTCCTGTAACTCTACCAGATTATCCATCTGGATCATTTCTCCGGTGTTGCTGCGCATATAGATGGATTTCAGGTTGAGTGGAGTGTTACGTTGCTGACGATTGATTTCACCTACAATGTCGTACTGCTTGCCATTCATATAGAGATAACCCATGCGCTGTCCGCTCAATCCATACTGTAGGGTCTGTGCAATATCGCGTGTACTTACACCAAGCAGATTTGCTTTCTCTCTGTTTACTGATATACGCATCTCAGGTTTAGAGAATTTCAAATCGGCATCTGCCATCTGGAATATTGGATTATCCTGTACTTTTGCCAGGAATACAGGCAGAACCTCCTGTAGCTTTTCAATATTGGTGGCTTGTAGTACATAACGTACAGGCATACCGCCACGACCACCTCCAAATGTAGATTGCTGCTGAACAAATGAACGGGCATCGTTCTCTTTGGAAACGGCCTGTGTAAGTTTTGCTGCCACCTCCATTTGAGTGTAATCACGATCTGCCAGATCTTTCAGGGTAATCTGAATATTACCGGACCCACTGGATACACGTGCGGTAACAAATTCAGCATCAGGCATAATGGAATCCACTATATCATTAATGCTTTCAGTATAATCGCGCATATATTCGTAGGTTACACCTTCCGGACCTTGTGTACGAACGGTAACCTGTGAACGGTCTTCCAATGGAGCCATTTCCGCAGGTGTATTAATCCACATAAATATGCAAGATGCAAATGCAACCAAAAGCATAACTATTGCTACAGATTTGTGTTTCAGACAGAATTCCAAACTCTTTCCGTACAATCTGTTCATACCTTCAAAGAATGGTTCTGTAGCCATATAGAAAGCATTTTTCTTCTCTCTCTTAACCAAAATCTTGGTAGATATCATAGGAGTGAAGGTTATTGCAGCGAAGGTCGATATAATAACAGCACCTACTATAACAAAACTGAATTCGCGGAACAGACGTCCTGTTGTTCCCTCCATAAACACAATAGGGATAAATACCGATATAAGTGTTATAGATGTGGAAATAATGGCAAAGAAAATCTCTTTTGCACCCTCAATTCCTGCCTCTTTTGGTGACATTCCCCGCTCAATACGCAGATATATGTTTTCGGTCATAACTATGGCATCATCGACCACAAGACCTACAGATAACAC
>JAGCKJ010000038.1 GCA_017647575.1 Bacteroidaceae bacterium
ACTCTTGCTGTTAAGTTAGGTACCCTAGGGCCCTCAAAACATGCCAGAAATATAAAAGCAGCTGCTGTTATATCTGTTACATCTGAAAACTCCGGTATTGATATTCCGGATCCATGACCATAAGTATTAAGTACCTCAGTCCGGTACGCATAGAGCTCCGGATATGTAGCAGGATCCCAATAAGATCTCCAGCAGCTTGGTACCCACTTACCCAGCTCATTAGTCTTAAAGGCTGTTATCTGCCGGATACCATCCTCAGGAGTTGCACCGGTAGTCTGAGATATTACAGATAAATTAGGTGTAGCACCTGTTAGGTTTATATAGCCTGAGGCCGGTGTGAATTGAAATAATCCATAGCCTCTGCTGGTGCCGTACATGTCACCCTGCCACCTCCAAGGGTTTAAACCACTCTCTGCCATGATATTACCTATGATACCTGAGATAGCTGCTATATTAAAACTCTGCAGATTGTTATTGATCTCAAAGATATTATCAATGCCCTCTACAGTATAAGCTCCATAGGATCCGGAGGGTTTTGCATGCCATGCCATAACAATAACCTCCTATTCATAAAAGAAACCACTTTCCAAAAAGGATCTGATCTGGGTGAGCTCATTGTAAGTAGCAGCTATATCGATCTCTACATTTTCGCACTGCACATATCCGGATAAGGTATTGATTGTCACAGCACTGCACAGAGGCCTGCCATTATGGGTTATATCCTCAGCAGGTAGAGAGTATCTACTTATTATAAGCATTGGAGGATTTGTATAAGCTGCTTTAGATCCTACAGTGCCTGAGCTGGTTATCTGAGGCATTAAAGACTCAATAGCAGATACAATACCGGCACCAAAACCTAAATAATTTCCATAGGATGCAGCCACTGCTCCAGAGAGTACCTGAGCCGGTGCTCCAATGAGGCCCTGAGTTACCTGTGATATCTTCATATCAACACCTACCGGAGCATACTGCTTATAAAATAGCTTAGGATCTGAGGATCCGGCTCTTAAGGTGAGCCTGCCTATACCTGATATCACATCTACACCTATAGCCAGTGTTAAGGTGTTGGATCCGGCGAAAATGGATGCATCAATAGGAACCTGACCAAAACCATAAGCATCAAGTAAAAGTCTTGTATAAGGTGATCCGTTAAGGTACGTACCACGGCTCGCCTGAGGGTGTGAGGGTACTGTTATGCTCTCAGCAAAAGGTATTATGGTATCAGCTGCATCAATAACAGGAGCTGTTATCTGGCTATCCCAGAAACCAAATTTAATTGTATCAGTGCTCATGGATATTGCAGTAGAGTTTGGTATATCAAAAGGATACCACTTGATTGAGTCAATGTACTGCATAGGGTTTATCAGCTCTTTTTGCAGTGCCTGAGTTATATCTGTAGCATCCATCCACGTACCACCAAATAAAAACTCCATGAGCTGATGCATTACAAAGTACCTGACAGCATAATATGTAATACCGGCACTCTGTACATTGGATCCATTGCTAACACCTATAACAAAGGATCCTCCATTAGTAAAAGCAGTATGCAGGGTGTCAAAAGTTACATTGGTGAGCTGAGCATAGGACAGGGCCGGATATTTTGTATCTGTTATCGTCAGGTTATAGGCACTGGCAGCTCTAACTACATACTGTGTAGAGGCTCCTATCTGAGTCTTATAAGTTGCCAGTACGTCAACCTCCAGCCTGCAGATCCAGAAACCTTTATCATAAGTCCAATCTGTTACCCAGTAGTACCGGCCATAGGTTGCAATATATGCATAGTTAAGGCTGCTGGGATTAGCAATTACAGAGTTTAACTCTAAATAGGGTGTAAATATAGAGCTTGGCTGTAAAAGCTCACAATTTAGCTGTGTACCGGTTCCTGTAGGCTGTTTTGTTGAGTTGTCTTTTTTGGAAAATGTATAAAAGTTTACAGCAAAACTCATGTAAAACCTCCTATTAAATAAGGGAGGGAGTTAAGAGCTCCCTCCCTTTTTGAGATGCTTTATCAGTCAAGTAAAAGTACAACACCGTTCTCTGTAAAGTCGTTCCAGTATCTGTCTGTAAAGTGCCAGAACATATTACTGTAGCCACCTTTTGCATTAAATGGTGTAGGTGCACTCCACTGGTTAACTGTAGTGATACCTACAGCCTCCTCATCAAAGATAACACCAAATACATTAGCCTGTGTTATAGCAGCCTCAGCATTTACAAGTGATCCATCTGAGCTATCCATGTATACAGGTTTAACTTTGATAGTATCCGGTGTGCTGATTGACTGCCAGAAGTTAACCACTTCTTTATCAGCATACTTAAGATAGTTATCATGATAAGCAGATGAGAGTACCATAGCATCAATCTTAAACTTAAATGGATTGAACAGATATACTTTCTGCAGGTTAGCAGGTGTATGTCTCATGATCTCCTTATCAGTGATGTTTGTATGATAGAGA
>JAGCKJ010000039.1 GCA_017647575.1 Bacteroidaceae bacterium
GAGGTGGTGAAATAGATGAGGATAGAAAAGGTAAATTATACGACATAACAATAAATGGAGTTGAAGCAGAGAATCTGACTGAGTCCTTTAAGAAGATTTTCCCAAAAGAAAAATTGTTCAGTTTCTCAATTGATCATGAAAATAGAGAAAAGGATGATTACTTGATTACCATAGATGAACTCAAGTAATGTTGTGTATAATTTAAATTTTTTTCTATACAGCGGCTATAGATTAGTCTATTTTCTCTATATGATTTCTGAATTTTATCAGTTTATCAATAATTTCGTCAATGTCGTCCGATAGGGCAAGCAGCAGGTTTTTGTATTTGTTGCATGCTTGAAACTCTTTTAGTAATGGATAAACAGGCATCTGTTGTGTCCAAGCCTCTTTTCCCAATAGGATTTTGCATTTATATGATAAAAACAATCTATATTTCTTCTGTTGTTCCAAAATCCTCCAGTTCATTCAAAGGCAATGTACCAGAAGGATTAATATGATCAATCGCACGTTCTGACGAAATCACACTTCGGCCAAGACGTTTCTCTACATTCTCCCTCGCATCACGAGCTACCTCAGCACCCTCTTTAGCTACAACAGCATTCTCAACAAGTCCATCGGGATTACGTTCCTTACTCAACTGAGTAGCTGTCTCTTCAGCCAACGCATTGAGTAGCAACTCCATGTTCGTCATATTATCTCTAAGACTCTCTTTAGTCAATCCCTTATGTCTCTTATACTCACGAGTGGTCATACCACTCCAGGTCTTTGACATCAAATCAGTCAGAGTAGCAAAATCAATTGACTCAGTCACTCCACCTCTCTTCCATTCATCCGTTAAGCCCTTGCGAATCTCTATTGTCTTCAAACGTTGGTTAATCCAGGACTCCGAATACCCCAGTTTTCTATAATCTGTCACAGCCTGATCAATAGACAACTCCGGATCCAACATCTGATCTATACGTTGAGCCGCTACCTGAGCCATCCACTGCTTGAACGGCTCAGCCTTTGGCGAAGGAATACTTTGAATGATACGGAACATACCCTGCATATTAGCACTCAGAGTATTATAACTCTTGCCATCCGAAGCCATCATTCGAGTAGGGGTACAAATTGTACCCCACCTGGTACTCAGTTCTGAATCACGCGCACGCATCTTCTTAATATACTGTTTGGGATCTGCACTATCAGTCAGTACTGCTACAACATCCACTACCGAGAAAAACCACTCCTGGGCTTCCTCATTCCATACGGTTCTCACTTTACGTCCCTCAAAGAGTTGCAACTGAGATTTATGTTCCTTAGCTTCCATAGTTTAATCTTTTTACAAAACAAAAATAGTGTTTTAAAACAATACGAATGCATGTTTCTTTTATAGGTTTAGACATAATCATATTATTAGTTTGTTTTTTATTAAATTTCTGCAAATGTACAGTTTTTTGTGTGTCTGATACACAAATTAAATGCATATTCACACTACTATTCCCATAAAACATAAAGTGAGCCCCAGAGTTCGGATAGACTTTGGGGCTCAAATCTTATACGTGTGTAGTGCTATAGTAGCTGTTATTCTGTAGGTTGTGGGAACGGTAGCAGTCCGGTGGTAGAGAAACCACCATCGTGGTACAGGTTCTGCATTGTAACCTTGCGTGTGTAGTCTGAGAACATCATTACAATGTAGTCTGCACAATCTTCTGCCAGTGCATTGCCCAGTGGCGACATGGAATCAGAATATTTAAGCATATCCTGCATTCCTGCTATTCCCTGACCTGCTGTGGTGGCTGTTGGTGACTGTGATATGGTGTTTATACGTACGCCATACTCTTTACCGTAAATGGCACCAAAACTGCGGGTTATGGACTGAAGCAGTGCCTTGGCATCGGCCATATCGTTATATCCTACGAATGTGCGTTCTGCTGCAATGTAGGTGAGAGCTACTATTGAACCTCCACGTTTTATGGCGTTCTTGCTGTAGAGCACTTTAAGCAGTTTATGGAATGATATGGCTGATATATCCAGCGTTTTGTTCATGAAATCATAGTTGGTTGATTCGTACGGAATGTTCTTGCGTACATTAGGTGACATTCCTATGGAGTGCAGAACAAAATCAAACTGTCCGCCAAACTGTTCCATGGCTTTATCTACCAGCATTTCAAGATCTGCTACGCATGTGGCATCGGCAGGAACAACTATTGAATTTGTCTCTTCTGCCAGTTTGTTTATAGCACCCAGACGCAGTGATATGGGAGTGTTGGTAAGAACTATTTCAGCACCTTCTTCTACTACTCTTTGAGCAGCTTTCCAGGCGATTGACTGTTCGTTAAGCGCTCCAAAGATGATTCCTTTCTTTCCTTTTAATATATTGCAACTCATAATGTTAAAAATAATGTTTGATAATGGTTTGTAAAGTTATCAATTATTATTTGGTTTGGGTACAAGAACGAAGGAAAAATTTCCGCTGCAACAGATATTGTCATTAACCTTTGATGTGGCCTCTACAAATACTACTTTGCCTTTGCGCTGTGTAACTGTGGCACGTATGCAGATGGTATCGCCCGGAACGGCAGGATGCTTGAAACGGGCTTTGTCTATGCCTGCATACAGTGGCAGGTTATCTTTAAGCAGGTCTGATATAAGCAGACAGCAAGACTGCGCCATTATCTCACAGAGTATCACACCGGGAACTACCGGCATTCCGGGGAAGTGGCCCTGCAGGAAGTGTTCATCGCCACGTACGGTATATGTTGCATTTACCCAATCGCCATCAACCTCTACGTTATCTACCAGTAACATAGGTTCGCGGTGGGGCAGTACGTTTTTCAGCTCTTCTCTATTCATTGCTGTATCTTTTCAGGGTGACACATGCGTTATGACCGCCAAAGCCGAGTGAACTGGATAGTGCATATTCTGCCTGAATTTCACGTGCCTGATTTGGTATGTAGTCCAGATCGCATTCAGGATCGGCCACTCCGTAGCCAATTGTTGGTGGAAGTATGCCGTTCTGCAGTGCAAGTGCTGATACTATCAGCTCTACTGCACCTGTTGCACCAAGCATGTGTCCGGTCATTGATTTTGATGAACTGATCATAGCTTTGCGAGCTGTATCTTCGCCCAGTGCAAGTTTGAAAGCTGTTGTTTCACACTTGTCGTTCAATGGGGTGCTGGTTCCGTGTGCATTGATGTAGAGCATATCGTTTTCATTATAGCCTGCCTCCTTCAGTGACTGTTCAACTGCTGCTGCAGTGGTGGTTCCGTCAGGACGTGGTGCTGTATAGTGGTGTGCATCGCATGTGTTGCCATAACCTACTACCTCTGCAATGATGTTTGCTCCGCGGTTTTTTGCGTGTTCATACTCTTCTAAAATCATTATACCTGCACCTTCTGCCAGAACGAAACCGTTACGGCGGGCATCGAATGGACGGCATGCCTCTTCAGGGTTTTCTGTAGTTGACAGTGCCTTGATGTTGGCAAAACCGCCAATGGCAAGTGCGTTTACGGCTGCCTCTGCACCACCTGCTATGATGGCATCGGCATAACCATGTTTGATAGCACGGAATGCTTCACCTATAGCGTGTGTACTTGTGGAACAGGCTGATACTACCGGCAGACACGGGCCCTGTGCGTTGAAACGGATTGCAATGTTTCCTGCACAGATGTTACCAATCATTGTCGGGATAAACAGAGGTGATATACGTTCTGCGCCCTCTGTGTACATAACGTGTGTCTGTTTAATAAAGGTGTTCATACCACCAATTCCTGAACCTACATAGACGCCAAAGCGTGATGGTTCAATGTTTTCGCCCGACACCAATCCGCTTTCTGCCACTGCCTGAATGGCTGCACAGTTTCCGTACAGGTTGAACAGGTCACTGCGACGGATGGATGCTGCATCCATGCCAAGTGCTTTGGCATCGAAATCCTTTATCTGTCCTGCTACCTTGATGTTCAGGTTCCATTCGTCCAGTCCTTCCAGTTTTCCTATACCACATTTGCCTGCAAAGAGGTTGTCTTTAAACTGGTTAACGTTGTGGCCGATGGGATTTACTGTTCCCATACCGGTTATTACTACTCGTTTATTCATCATCAATAATTATTTTTTTTAACTTTGCACCCGACAAAGTAAAATAAGTATAATGGAAATACCAAAATTATTTCTTCAGAAAAAGTTCCTGTTAGAGTCGGTTGCGTTTGTTTCGCTGTTTTCGGTTCTTTTTATGGCTATATATCAGCCCTTTTCTGTAACTACTTGGTTCGGATTCGGTACTTGGCGTACCTGTATCATTACCTTTCTGTTTTACGTGGTAGGTGTTTCTACCCTTGTGGCAAGTAAGTTTGTTCTGATGAATTATCAGAAAACACATACTCACATGACTGTCAAGACTATGCTGTATTGGGCAGGCTGTGAATTTTTTGCAATAGCTATTGAATATTGGGCATTAACCCAGGCATTTGGTATGAGTAGTACACATACTACATTCAGACTTGTTTTCAAAATTCTTTTCTGTGTGGCTTTTATACTTGCAATACCTTACACCATAATAGCTATCTACGCAGCTTACCGTTCTAAAAAAGAGGAATTAGAACTGTTTAAACTTAATCACAAACGTGAAAACCTGTTATCACCCGAAGGATGTTTGGTAAAACTAAGTGACAGTTCAGGCAAAACCAAAATGTCAGTAGATCAGAGTTCAATCTTTTATGTAGAGTCGCAAGACAATTATGTTCAGATATATTATGAACTGGATGGTAAACTTACCAGTTATCTGTTGCGATTAAGTACACAAAAGATGGAGGAGTATCTTACCGATACATCAATTGTGAGATGCCATCGTTCCTATTTAGTCAATACTACAAAGATCGTAAAATTTAAGAAGGAACGCGGCCGTGCCAAAGTTACGCTTGCCGCGCCTTCTAATAAAGAATTAGTAGTTACTCCTTCACACTACAGAAACATACTGTCCCATCTGGACAGCAGGTCTCTGTAAATGAATATTTAAGAGTACATAAATCTTTTGATACTGCCTTTTGGTGTCTTGGCAAATGGTTCGAAACGTAGTTCGAAATCTGCTATGGAAGAGTAGGCAGGTATCTCTTTATTCAGCTTTTCAATATTTCCGCGCATTACAGCGTTCAGTGCTGTGCTGTCCATGCCGCTTGCACCAACCTGGTCATTGTTAACCACGATGATGGCAACTCTTGCATTTTCACGCTGTACAATGAGTGATTCAGCTACGAATGGCATGCCGTTCAGTACAACCTCTATCTCTTCGGGGAAAATATTCTGTCCGTTGGTTGAAAGAAGCATGTTTTTACATCTTCCCATCAGGAATAGAGTTCCATCCTTGTCCAGTATTCCCATGTCGCCGGTGCAGAACCAGCCATCTTCTGTCATAACTTCTGCGGTAACTTCAGGGTTCTTGTAGTAGCCTATGAATACGCAGTCGCCCTTTACCTGAACTTCGCCGGGGATGTGTTCCGGATCTACTGAATTGATGCGTGCTTCCAGACCTTCTCTGATAACTTCACCGCATGATTTAAGTTTGTACATCTCTTTGTGGCCTATGCAGATTACAGGAGCACATTCTGTCATACCGTAACCGGTTACAAATGGTACTTTGAGTTTGGTTACAAGCAGTTCTTCCAGTTCTGATGGGATAGCTGCACCACCTGTTGCAAGAAGTGAGCACTGGTTGCCGAATCCGGCCATAAAGAGCTTTTTGAGTGATTCGCAGTATTCAGGATAATCCTGATAGTTTGCAAGTTTTGTTTTGCCCTCTTCACTGGTGATGAATTCGCCAATTGTACCCTCTATCATCTTGGTAAGGATAAGTGGCACTGAAAGGAAGATTGATGGGTTTACCTCTACCAATGCCGGTTTCAGGAATGTTGGGATAGGAGGCAGGCCCAATATTGTAAGGTGCATACCCAGACAGAGTGGTTCAATAACGTCGCATGTCAGACCAAAGATGTGTGCAAAAGGCAGTACACTCAGGTAGTTTCCATCTTCCACAAATGGGAAGTGCATAGGCAGGAAATATACATTGGCGCTGAAGTTTCTGATGGTCAGCATAACACCCTTTGGATTACCTGTAGAGCCTGATGTGTAGTTGATACCGCAAACTTCATCGGCATCAAGTTCTGGGAATACAACCTCTTCAGGTGTAATTCCTGCAGGATGTTTTTCCTGGAACATCTGTTCTCTCTTTGCATAGATCTCTCCGAATCCGTTGCGTTCTGCCAGCAGTTCGCCTGTCTTTACATCAATCACACCTAAAATGTTAGGCATATTTGCTATGTCCATGTTTTCATACAGGCGCTTTTCAGTATAGAGAAGCAGACTGTCTGAATGGTTAACCAGCTGCTGTGTGTCGGATGGTGTGTAGCCGTCAAACAGCTGAACACCTACGTATCCACCGCTTACTATACTCATAAAGGTCTTTGCCCAACCGGCACAACTTTTGGCATTGATAGAAATTTTATCTCCTCTCTTCAATCCCGCAGCACTCCATAAAATATGGTTCATTTCTATCTCTGCCGCAAGTTCACCGTATGTTACTCCGTCCTGCTGGTAATCTCTTACAGCTAGTTCGTTCCAATGTTTTCTGATAGTCTTTTCAAACTTCTTGATAAATGTAATGTCAAACATAATGAAAAATTGTTTTTTGATGCCAACCCGTTCATTCGGGAGGCGATGCAAAAGTATTCCCAAAAAATGGGTTATGTATGGCTGTGGAGGCTGTTTGTGGCTAATTTGACACTACTTGTGGCGAATCTGTAATATGCATAATTGGCCAATTCACCACAAAATTGCGCCCTGTTTCACAACAAGGCGCAACGGCATAATACTAACTTAAAACTAACCAACATCAATCATATTTTTGCTTTCCATAGTCCGTGTACATTGCAGTATTCATACACTGCCAAAGGTTTACCGGTGTCTGTACAAAAGATAGTTTCCGGTTTGTTCTTGGGATAAAAGAACATTCCTCCATTATCTGTCTCCAGAAAGATAAACACTATGTGGTGTTCCGGTAACATAGGGTGTTCAATACTGCCTATTTCTACTTTGAAACGGGAATCGTCTATCCGTGTAATGTGTGGAATATGTTTCTCTGTGCTTGCTTCTACTGTGTTTGCAACAAGTTCTTCCATTCTTTCACCGCAGCAAACAACCGGCACTCTGGAATCGACCATTTTGACAATTATATTGCCACAATGTCTGCATCTGAAAAATCTGATAGCCATAATAAATCTCTTTTTTTGGGTGAATAATTAATATGTCGATGCAAATGTATGGTATGTTTTTATACGTTGTTCGCTTTTAATTTTATTTGGGTTTAGTGTGTGGTTTGTTAATGAAAATGGGCTCTTCAGGCTGTTTTTATCGACTTTGTTTTACTTTTATTTTAATATGGTGGCAAAAGTGTAAAAAATGTCTTATCTTCGCAAAGATTTATGCATAGCAGATTTTTTTTATTAACTATACAAACTTATATGAAGAAACTAACATTCGTAGCTGCTTTAGCAATGGCAGCATTGTTCTCTTCTTGTGGTGGTAATGGAGATTATGAATATCCATTCCAGAACCCTAAGTTATCTACAGAGGAGAGAGTTGAGAATCTGATGTCTCTTTTGACACCGGAAGAAAAAGTTGGTCTTATCATGAACAAGTCAATCTCTGTTGACCGTTTGGGTATCCCTTCTTACAACTGGTGGTCAGAGGCTTGTCATGGTGTTCGTCAGAGCGACTATACCGTTTATCCACAGCCTATCGGTATGGCTGCTGCTTTCAGCCCAGAGTTGATTTATGATGTTTTCTCTACAGTTTCAGACGAGGCTCGTGCTAACTGGAACCGTTCAGATCATGACATCTTTAACATTGCAATGGGTGCTAACTACGTTCCAGGTAACCCAGAACTTACTTTCTGGTGTCCAAACGTAAACATCTTCCGTGATCCACGTTGGGGCCGCGGTCAGGAGACTTACGGTGAAGATCCATATTTGATGGGTGTTCTTGGCGTTGAGAACGTAAAAGGTATGCAGGGTAACGACGACAAGTATTTCAAGACTCATGCTTGTGCAAAGCACTATGCAGTACACAGCGGTCCGGAACCAGATCGTCACAGATTTGATGTAACTGTATCTATGCGTGACCTTTGGGAAACTTATCTTCCTGCTTTCAAAAAGTTGGTTATAGATGCAAACGTACAGGAGGTTATGTGTGCTTATCAGCGTTACGAAGGTGAACCTTGCTGCAGCAGCGAACGTCTTCTTATTGACATTCTGCGTAACAAGTGGGGTTACAAATCATTGGTTGTAACAGACTGTGATGCTATCAACAACTTCTATAATACTTATCAGCATGGTACACACGCAAATGCTCTTGAAGCCAGTGTTGATGCTGTTCTTTCAGGTACTGACCTTGAATGCGGTAAGAGCTTTATGTCTCTTGTTGAAGGTTTGAAGAATGGTAAGATTAACGAAGCTGATATTGATGTTGCTTTGCGTAGAGTATTGACTGGTAGTTTTGAACTTGGTATGTTCGATCCTGCTGAGATGCTTCCATGGGCTGACCTTGGTGAAGATGTAATCAGCAGTGAAGCTAACGATATTTTGGCTACTCAGGCTGCTCGTGAATCAATGGTTCTTTTGCACAACGAAAATGTACTTCCTCTTTCAAAAGAGTTGAAGACTATTGCAGTGGTAGGTCCTAATGCAGATGATGCAGCTATGTTGAACGGTAACTACGGTGGTACTCCAACTCAGGAACATACACGTACTTTGCTTCAGGGTATCAAGAATGCAGTTCCAAATGCAGAAATCATCTATGAAAAGGCTTGTGAATTGAACGAAGAGTTCCAGACTGTTAACCACATTGATGAATTCAACGGTGGTAAGGGTATGTATGCAGAATTCTACA
>JAGCKJ010000040.1 GCA_017647575.1 Bacteroidaceae bacterium
ATCCTTACAGCTACGATCTTAAGTGGATAGTCAAAAGGCTGAAAAAACTTCAGGGCCTGGACTATGAGGAGGTAACAGATCTCATCGACTGGGATAACTCTAATATAGACAGCTCAGGAGTTACTGTACATGCCTATCGCTCCGGACATGAGCTCTATATCTTCCTTCATAGTCTGATAGTAGATGCTACTCATGACACGCTGGTGCTTAAGGCTCCCTGGAATAAATTTTATTGCGATGAGATATTTCCGCTCGTTACCGGTCAAGTAGGTTACAGCTATGATACTGTTGTATGTTATACCAAACCGAATAACGGACGGATCACCTTTGGTCAGATCTACAACCTTCCGGCTCATCGCTGTGGATTTTCCGCACATGTTACGTTAAAATAGGAGGTAAACTATGGCTTACGATCCTGAAAATAATCCTTATATTCCAGGTGATCCTTCAAGCTATGATCTTAAATGGGTAGTAGATCAACTGAACGAACACGCCTTCGCAGAAGAAAGTGCAGCTGAGGCGAAGGCTTCGGCTGAAGCTGCAGCTTCCAGTGCAGAAGAGGCTTCCGGATACGCTGATGATGCTGAAGGCTACAAAGATGCTGCCTCAGGCTATGCAGATGATGCTGCAGCATCTGTTGCAACTGTGGGCCCGGTTTTAGCTGACCAGAACGACAGAATAGAAGTGCTGGAAGCCAGGATGGATACTTTTGCGAGCCTGCCTCCTGGCAGTACTGCAGGAAATGCTGAGCTGCTCGATATAAGGGTGGCATATGATAGCTTTACTTATCCGAGTGCAGGCGATGCAGTAAGGGCTCAGAGTAAAAATAACAGCCTGGAGCTGGAAAACTTCTCCCAGAAAATAAAAAAGAACCTGGTATGGTATCAGGGTGCCCGTACTACCAGTGCTCCTGAAACCATAGGCACCAACGCAAACAGAGTGACATCCCAAGTAATCAAAATAGATATCGGCGATCGTGTCTTTGTTACAGGAATTGAAAGCGGCCATAAATTTGTAGTGGCCTCTGCCTATGATGATGGTACAACCTATGACAGTGGCTGGAAAACCTCCGATTATCAAACTAATTCACTGGCGAAAAGCGGAAAAGTTTTTGTAAATGTTGCTACTTCCGGAGGCAATACTCCTATAGCTCCGTCTGATATATCAACATTACAATTCTGGGTAATAAAACCGAATATAAGCAAATTCCAGGATCAATCAGATGCTGAAGCTATGGACAAGCGTATCAACTGCCTGCACAAATTGATCAATTATCGTTATGACCAGGAGTTCTTCATACTCCCAACTGATAATCAGTCATATGCAGCATATGGTATCCATAGAATAGGCACCACAGTCACGATCGATAACCATCTCAACACACAGCCATCACCTGTAGCGGTTGCCCTGATTTCCAATGATATAATCGACAGGCAGCCCGGCAATAATACTGGAATAGCTAACATAACTAACAGAGGCGACGGCCTTGTCTTAAAAACAGGTCATGTTTATAAAGTGAGTACCGAGCTCATATCTGGCTCTGCCACAAAACCTCTAACCATCTCCGTTTATCGAGATGGAGATACTAGCTCCCAAGGTACGCTTAGAGTGGATGGAGATAATAGCAGCAGAATATTTACTGCTGAAAGCGGAAGATTATACTATCTCTGCAACTATTATTCAAATAACTCTGTATTTGATGAGGCTAAATATAATGTCCTGTTAGAAGATATTTCAAAAGTGGATAATGATGCATTCCTGCCGGAGATCCGCGACACTATAGACGAGATACGCGCAGAACAGACGGAGCCCTGTATCATCTTTCCTCTGCTAACAGATATCCATTATGGCACCTCAGAGAGCGGAGACAACTATCTTTTTGATAATAAAACAATAGGTAACATCAAAGCTGTACTTAAAGAGATACGCGCTGATGCTATAATCTGCATGGGAGATATCACGCACGGCAATTCCGCAAACACTAAAGAACAGGCAGCTCATATCAATAATACACTGCGCGATCTGGGCGTACCTTATTGGCTGGCTATTGGTAATCACGATGATAACCGATACGGCACTACCTTTACTGCCAATGATATGTATGCCTATTATACAGCATTTGTGGATAATAAGGCGGTATTCAATCCGGATACTAACGGCAGGGATTTCTATATCGACATTCCTAATTTTAACATCCGCTTTATTATCCTGGATAGTAATACAATAGGCTCTTACGGTTTCCCGAATGAATGCGTCACATGGTTCGAGAATGAAGCTCTGCAAACTCCGGCTGGATGTCTGGCAATAGTGATAGTGCACACTTCCCCTATTGCAGCGCAAAACTACAACAGCCTTAGTATAACTAATGGCACTAATATAGCTAACGCAATAACGGCATATCAGAGTTCCGGCAAACCTATAGTGCAATTCTATGGCCACAGCCATGTTGATGTATCATTCACATCACCATATTTATCAATAGGCCTTAATTGTACTAAATTTGAAAATACAAACGGTGATCCCACACTATGGCCAACAGGAGCTACTAAACCAAGCAGAACGATGGGCACTATTAGTGAAGATTGCTGGGATGTTGTTATTATCAAGCCTGCCAGCAGAGC
>JAGCKJ010000041.1 GCA_017647575.1 Bacteroidaceae bacterium
ACTCAAAGCGGTGCTGTTTATGGTTACAATGCAATGTTCGACTTCAGATATAGTACAATGCAGATCACCATGACAGTATGCCGTGAAGACCTTTTCGCAGATGATGGAACGTCACCGGCAGGAGATAACAGAAACGGTGTTCAATTTGTTATCTATGTCACTTTCAGCGGAGACATGGAAAAGATAACCAGAGTACGTATAACAGCCACATATGGTAAAGCAGCTGTTAATACCCTCTTAGGCACTACACCTTTTCTTAATCTCAATGGAGCACAAACACAGAATAAGGACCCTAACGACCCTTACCAGAACGGCCCTGCCGATGATGGCAATGATGGCGGTGACGGACCTCAGGAACCACCTGTTAATCAGCCCACTGGAATTCCTGATCCTCCTAACCTCGGAATTGCATCATGCGGTCTTATAACGGTTTACACACCATCATTAGCACAGCTGCAGTCTCTTGCAAGTTTCTTATGGTCCGGTGCTTTTGATCCGGATACATGGAAAAAGGTGTTTAATGATCCTATGCAGGCATTAGTAGGACTTGCCATAGTTCCTGCTATACCGTCTTCCGGAGGTTCAAAAAACATCCGTTTTGGTTCAGTTGACAGTGGTGTAAATTCATCTTATATCACCAATCCTTTTGTTCAAAAGGACTTTGGCAGCGTAAAGATAAACAAAGATGTAGGATCATTCCTTGACTATACAGATACTAAGATTTCCATATATCTTCCGTATCTGGGTTTCAGAGAACTATCTCCTGATGATGTAATGGGTGCTACACTGACAGTAAAATATAACATTGACGTCATAACAGGTGCTTGTGCTGCATTCGTACATTCATCCGCAAGGGGTGTCATGTATGCCTATAACGGTTCATGTATTACTAACGTTCCGTTGACAGGCCAGAACTTCAGCGGTGCCATTCAGAATGCCGTAACTGCTGTAGCGAGTGGTGCTGGTGTCATTGCAGGCATGGCAAGCGGTGCAGCTCCTGTTACGGCTATGAGTGCAATGTCAATGCTCAATTCAGCAGCTAATGTTGCACTTAACAGCAAACCTTCTATACAGCGTTCGGGTAATCTGGGAGGCAGTGCAGGAATACTCTCAGTTCAAAAGCCGTTCCTCATCATACAGAGACCGAACTTTGCAAAACCGGACAACATGAACCACTTTGTCGGTAATGTCACATTTAAGACACTTTCGCTTGGTTCATGCAGCGGCTTTACCGTAGTAGATCAGGTGCACCTTAACGGCATAACTGCTACACCTTCAGAATTATCTGAAATAGAAACAATGTTAAAGGCAGGTGTTATCTTATGACAGTAAAATTCTATAAGAACTATTCCAATAAGAATGTAGTTGATAAGAGCATTTCCCAGATCGGTTCGGACATTACCACTGCAGTTATCGTTGATAATGTTTCCGTAACTGATCCGGTGTTCAGACTGCATGACTTCACAGACTTTAACCCTGCAACGGCAAACTATTGTTATATTGATACATTAAACAGATATTATTACATTACCGATATAACGATATTGACAAACAATGTATATCTCATCCATTGCCATGTTGACGTTCTGAAGACTTATGCAGGCGGTATAAGAGGTAATACGGCAATGGTAGCAAGACAGCAGAACATAGGCAGTCTTTACTATCAGGATGGCTTTATGAAGACAAAAGCATACAGTAAGTATGACATCCTTCAGTTCCCTTCAGGATTTAATGATTATCACTATGTTCTCACGGTAGCAGGATCATAAGGAGGTATAACATGAACGAATGGTCTCAACTTATTTCAACTTTGGGCTTTCCTATCATCAGTGCAGTAGCTCTCTTTTTCGGATGCAGGTTCCTTCTGGAACAGCAGCAGAAAAATGTTGATAGGATGTTCGACATGTACGACAAAAGCAATTCTGAGAACCGGGAAGCGTTAAAGGCCGTTACTGAAGCCGTTAACCGGTTATCAGACAAGCTCGATGATCTGAGGTGACATTATGAGTAAACCCACTGCACGTGAAGTTGTACGTCTTGCATATTCGCAAGTAGGCTATAAGGCACCGGGACCGGGCAAAAAGAATAAATATGCTGCATGGATCGACAGCCACTATCCGACATTCTACAACGGCAAGAAGAACGGTGCAGACTGGTGTGACGTTTTCGTGGACTTCTGTGTGCTCTACGTAGCAAGGAATGCAAAAGATGCAGAGTATGTCTTATGCCAGCCTGCCAGAAGCTGCGGTGCAGGGTGCAAATGGTCTTATAATTACTATAAGTCAAAGCATAGGAATAACAGCATACCGCACTATGGCGATCAGATCTTCCTTAATACCAAAGCAGGCAAATGTTGTCACACAGGCATCGTCTATAAGGTAGATGATAAATATGTTTATTATGTGGCAGGCAACGAAGGCGGTGGTCATGGAGAAGTCAAGAAACATAAGATACTGAAAACCTCAAAATCCATATATGCCTTTGGTGTACCACGCTATAAGTAGACAACCACAATATATTGTGTTATAAACTAAATGTAGGCTGTGTATAAACCTCGCAGACTTAGATTTTCCGTAATGGCGGCCCTGATCCTAAATATGGGCCGTCATATTTTTGTAACAAAAATATGTATTGAAATAGGCTCTCAATATTGTTATATTGAAGCTACGGAAAATAATCTAAACAACAGGAGGTACGCAGTCATGTGTAAATTAAAGTATTCACTTACGGTAGTAGAAGTAGCAGAGGACAATTATAACATTGTCCTTAACGGCAGTGTGCATACTGGTTTAAGTAAGCACACCATGTTGTCATTCCTGGGTGACTTTTTCGCAGCTGAGTTTGAAGAGCAGGAGGAGCACTGATATGTTGATAAGTAAAGAGCACTGGCAGAAGACATGCAGTCTTATCAAGAAGCAGGATGATATTATCAGGAGCCAGCAGACAGTCATAAACAGGCTGAAGGA
>JAGCKJ010000042.1 GCA_017647575.1 Bacteroidaceae bacterium
AATATCCTTGGCTATAAAAGAGATGGAGGAGTGGCTGTCAACACCAACCGGAGCGCAGAATGCAGCAATGTTTGAAGAGTACGGAAAACTGAAATCAGAACTTGCAGAGGCAGAGGCCAGATGGGAAGAGGCTATGTTAGAGAGTGAGTGTTAAACAAATAATTATATGAAGAAAATTTTATTTATAATCGCAGCATTGACACTGTCCATGACTGCTTGTACAAACAAAAAAATGGATGCAGGAATAAGACTGGAAAATCTTGATAAGAGTGCAAAACCAGGTGACAATTTTTATCAGTTTGCCAATGGTGGCTGGATGAAGAACAATCCTATAACTCCGGAGTATTCACGCTATGGAAGCTTTGATAAGCTTGCAGAAGATACTCGTGAACAGCTAAAGGAACTGATAGACAGTATTGCAGCTGCCGATAATGAATTTGGTACAAATGCGCAGAAGATTGCCGATTTGTACAATATGGTGCTTGATACCGCCAGAAGAAATAAAGAGGGACTGGAACCAATCAAGCCTTTGATTGCAAAGATTGAAGCAATAGAGAAGCGTTCAGATATCTTCAAATCAATGACTGAGATGGATTTCTATGGTGTTGGTGGCCTGTTTGGAATGGGTATAGGTGCCGACATGATGGACAGTAAGATGAATATTGTATCTATTGGTCAGGGTGGACTTTCATTGGGTGAAAGAGAGTATTATCTGGATAATGATGAAGCTACAGTGAATATCCGTGAGGCATTCAAGAAGCATATTGTAAGAATGTTCCAGCTGGTTGGATATAGCGAAGCAGAATCACAGAAGAAGATGGAATCTGTAATGCTTATCGAAACACGTCTGGCTGAAAAATCATACAGCAATATTCAGTTGCGCGATCCTGCTGCAAACTATCATAAGATGACATACGCCCAGTTGAAAAAGGATTTTAAGGGAATAGATTGGGATTTTATGTTCACAACACTTGGTATGGAGGGAGTAGAAGAGGTTGATGTTAACCAGCCTGAACCTATCCATGAAGTTGAAGCTATTCTTGCAGAAGTACCTGTAGAGGATCTGAAGAACCTGATGTTGTGGCAGTTGATAGACGCTAATGCATCGTCATTGACCACAGAACTGGATGAAGCTAACTTTGATTTCTATGGTCGCGTAATGAGTGGTCAGCAGGAACAGAAACCTTTGTGGAAACGTGCAACAAGCACTGTAAATGGTTGGATGGGCGAAGCTATCGGTCAGCTTTATGTAGCAAAATATTTCCCACCGGCAGCAAAAGAGAGAATGGAGAAACTTGTTGCTAATCTGCAGGTGGCTCTTGGAGAAAGAATAGATGCACAGGACTGGATGAGCGCAGAGACAAAGGCAAAAGCTCATGAAAAGCTGGCTACATTCTATGTGAAGATAGGTTATCCTGACAAGTGGCAGGATTATTCAAAACTGGTGGTTGATCCTAAAAAATCATTCTTTGAAAATTCTGTTGAGGCACAGAAATTCTTCTGGGCAGACCATGTTGAGAAGAAGTTCAAGAAACCGGTTGATAATACAGAGTGGTTTATGACTCCACAGACTGTAAATGCATACTACAACCCAACTACAAACGAAATCTGTTTCCCTGCCGGTATCCTGCAGTATCCGTTCTTTGATATGAATGCCGATGATGCATTCAACTACGGAGCGATTGGTGTGGTTATTGGTCATGAGATGACTCATGGCTTTGATGATCAGGGTCGTCAGTTTGACAAAGATGGAAACTTCTCTGATTGGTGGACAGAAGAAGATTCAAAGCTGTTTAAAGAGAAAGTTCAGGTTATAATAGACCACTTTGATGCAATAGAGGTACTGCCGGGTTTGAATGCCAACGGTACATTGACACAGGGCGAAAATATTGCAGACCATGGTGGCTTGATGATAGCATATCAGGCTTTCAAGAATGCAACAAAGGATGCTCCTTTAGAAGATAAATTAGGATTTACTCCGGAACAGCGTTTCTTCCTTGCTTATTCTGCAGTATGGGCAAGCCAGATACGTGATGAAGAGATTCGCAATCTGACCAAGAGTGATCCTCATTCATTGTCATATTGGCGTGTTAATGGTACATTGCCACACATCGATGAATGGTATGAAGCATTCGATATACAACCTACAGATTCATTGTATATAGCTCCTGAAAAGAGAGCAAAAATCTGGTAATTAGTGATTAAGGCAATACCCATAGAGCTACTGGCTCCTGCAAAAAATGCAGAATCCGGTATAGAGGCAATAAAGCACGGTGCCGATGCAGTTTACATCGGTGCCGATAGCTTTGGTGCCCGTGTTGCAGCAGGAAATTCAATAGAGGACATTTCTGTACTGACATCATTTGCTCATAAGTATTATGCCAAGGTCTATGTTACCATAAACACTATTATCAAGGATGAAGAGTTGGATAAGGTAGAGAAACTTATCTGGGATCTTTACAACATAGGGGTAGATGCCATACTTGTACAGGATATGGCAATACTAAAGATGAATTTACCTCCTATAGCTCTTCATGCAAGTACGCAGGCAGATGTCAGAACTGTAGAGAAGGTTCGTTTCTTGTCCAAGGTGGGATTTACCAGAGTTGTGCTGGCCAGAGAACTCTCTTTGGATGAAATTACCGAGATACACAATGCGTGTCCCGATATTGAACTGGAGTGTTTTGTACATGGTGCATTGTGTGTAAGTTACAGTGGTCAGTGTTATGCATCCCAGTACTGCTTTGGCAGAAGTGCCAATCGTGGTGAATGTGCTCAGTTCTGCCGTTTGTCATTCAGCGTAACAGATTCGGAGGGCAATTCCATAATGCAGAACAAGTATCCGTTATCGCTTAAAGATATGAACAGACTGCATCAGCTTGAAAAACTGTTGGATGCAGGTGTAGTCTCCTTAAAGATAGAGGGACGTTTAAAAGATGTTACTTATGTAAAGAATGTAACATCTGCATATAGAAATGAACTGGAAAAGATCTTCAAAAGAAGAAAAGAGTATATAAAAGCATCGTCAGGATTTGTGTCGTACAGCTTTACTCCTCAGTTAGAGAAGAGTTTTAACCGTGGTTTTACAGATTATCTGTTGGAGGGACGCAAGGATAACATCTGTTCTGTCAACACTCCCAAATCTATAGGTGAGTATATGGGACGTATCAGAATATGTGGCAGGAACTGGCTGACTCTATCCGGCGGTAAGGAGTTTCATAACGGAGACGGATTATGCTTTTATGGAGAAGATGGAAAATTGCACGGATACAGGGTAAACAAAGTGGATGTCAATAGAATCTATCTGTATGTGGACGGAGGTCAGTTGCCCTATATAAGTGCAGGAACAGAGGTCTTCAGAAACAATGATGCCGAATTTGACAAGGCTCTGTTAAAGGATACTGCAGACAGAAGAATAGAGGTGGCTGCAAAATTGTCAGAAACAGCTAATGGTTTCCAGTTGACATACACAGACGAAGATGGTAATGTGGGCTCGGCCAGCCTGGAACTTAACAGAGAACCTGCAAAGAGTGATCAGAGTACAAATATTGTGAATCAGATATCCAAGTTGGGAAATACCTGCTTTGCAATATCCGATATAGATATTCAGATGAGTTCCAACTGGTTTATACCATCGTCCAGACTTTCAGAACTTAGAAGAGATGCCATTGATAATCTTCTGGTTGTAAGATCTGATAACAGACCTCTCTTAAAACCTGCTGAGATAGATAGCAGTTGTGCTTATATACAAAAAGAACTCTCTTACCTTGGAAACGTATATAACGTTAAAGCAAAAGAGTTCTATGCGGAACATGCAGTAGCAACAATTGCAGATGCCTTTGAAAAACAGGCAGTAAGGGGCGCTGAACTTATGCGTTGCCGCCATTGCATAAGGTTTATGCTAAACGAATGCCCAAAATATGGAAATACTCCAAAATACAGGACACCTTACTATATGCGCCTGTCTGATGGCCAGACATTCAGGGCCGATTTTGATTGTGCACGTTGTGAGATGACAATCTCAGCCCTATAGTTCACAGTTGTTAATGTAATCCACAATCCAATCTGTTACCTGAGTAGTGCTATATGGCGCGTGATTATCTGTTTGAATATCCTGTGTCCTGATGTTGGCATCCAATGATGCTTTTACTGCATCTCTTATCATTTTTCCTTCTTCTGTAAGATCAAAATGTTCAAAAAGCATAGCTACCGATAGTATTTGTGCCAGAGGGTTTGCTATGTTCAGACCTTTAGCCTGAGGCCATGAACCGTGTATTGGTTCAAAGACAGGTGTCTGTTCGCCAACAGATGCGGATGGTAACAAGCCCATGGAACCGCTGATGCATGATCCTTCGTCGGTAAGGATATCTCCAAAGGTGTTTTCTGTAACCATTACATCGAAGAATGTTGGTTCCTGAATCATACGCATAGCGGCATTATCTACATACATGTAATCTGTTTTGACTTCCGGGTATAGAGGCTCCATCTCCTGAGCTATCTGTCTCCATAGTCTGGATGATGCAAGTACGTTTGCTTTATCAATAACGGTCAGGTGCTTTTTACGTTGCATGGCATATTCAAACCCTACCTTTAATATACGTTCAATCTCATGTCGGGTATAGTAATTGGTGTCGTATGCCTTGTTATCGTCCTGGTATTTCTCACCAAAGTACATGCCGCCTGTAAGTTCTCTTATACAGATAAAATCGGCATCTCTTACAATCTCTGTTTTCAGAGGTGATTTGTGTAAAAGACATTCAAAGGTCTGTACAGGACGTATGTTTGCATATAGCCCTAACTGTTTTCTCATAGCAAGCAATCCCTGTTCCGGTCTTACCTTTGCAGTGGGATTGTTGTCATATTTTGGATCTCCTACGGCAGAAAACAGTACTGCATCTGCTTTGCGACAGATCTGATATGTCTCTTCCGGGAATGGATTTCCTACCTTGTCAATGGCATCTGCACCGCATATAGCATAGGTGTATTCTACTGAGTGACCAAACTTGTTGCAAACAGCACTCATTACAGCTACTCCCGATTTTGAGATTTCGGGACCAATACCATCGCCTGCTAAAACTGCTATATTGAACTTCATATTCTATTCGGTTTTTGAATTTGACAATTATACTTCTTCGTTTTCAATAATGTTGAGCATCTTTACGGTTGCCTTTATTGCCGCCTCAGTCTGGTCGGCATCAAGACCGCGTGTTCTGAAAGTCTTGTCGTTGTAACTCCAGGTTATAATAGTCTGTACAAAGGCATCGGTACGTCCTCCGGGTGGAATTGTAACTGCATAGTTGGTAAGCATCGGGAATTTTCTTCCCAGTGTCACTTTATAAACCTTTCTCAGGGCACGTACAAAGGCGTCGTATTGACCATCGCCACTGGAACTCTCTTCGTATTCTTTGCCATTGATCTCTATACGCAGAGTTGCCATAGGTTTAAGACCAAAGGCCAGGTTTACAAAGTAGCTCTTGAGTTTAACCTTTTCGTCTTTGATGTCGTGCTTTAAAACATCAGAAACAATGTATGGCAAATCTTCTATGGTAACAGTCTCTTTTTTATCGGCCAGTTCCGTAATACGTTTTGTCAGTTTGCGCATCTCGTCGTTTGTCAGTTCCAGACCCAGCTCTCTCAGGTTGCGACTGATACTTGCCTTACCGCTATTTTTACCCATAGCATATTCACGCTTTCTGCCAAACCGTTCCGGCAGAAGAGTGTTACAATACAGATTTCGCTTGTTATCGCCATCGGCATGCACTCCTGCAACTTGTGTAAATACGTTTTCACCCACAACAGGCTTGTTGGCAGGTATGGTTATACCCGAATATGATTCTACTATTCTGCTAACTTCGTTAAGTCTGCTTTCATCAATACCGGTAGATATGTTAAAGTGGTCCTTCAGTGTGGCATGTACGCTTGCTATAGGAGCGTTGCCGGCTCTTTCGCCCAGTCCGTTTATGGTGGTGTGAACTCCCTTACAACCGCTGTTTATGGCAGATATGACATTAGCAACAGCCAGATCATAATCGTTATGGGCATGAAAATCGAAATGGATACCAGGGTACCTGTTCACCATTCTGCTTATGTATTTCTCTACTTCCAGCGGATTTAAAATTCCAAGTGTATCGGGAAGCATAAAGCGTTTTATTTGTTTTGTAGATAACACATCCATTATCCTGAAAACGTATTCAGGATTATCCTTGATTCCGTTGCTCCAGTCTTCCAAATATATATTAACGGTAATACCTAATGAATTTGCATATTCTATGGATTTTATGATGTCTGACAGATGTTCATCTGCACTCTTTTTAAGCTGATACTTGCAATGTTTTTCAGAGCCTTTACAGAGTAGATTCAGGGTTTTGCATCCGCTCTGGTTAATCCAGTCTATAGATTTTTGTCCATCAACAAATCCCAGCACTTCAATCTTGTCCAGACAGTTTTGTCTATTGGCCCATTCGCAAATCATTTTAACAGCCTGCTTGTCTTTTTCTGATACATGTGCAGATGCTACCTCAATTCTGTCAACTTTTAACTGCTCCAACAGCAATTTGGCTATCATGAACTTTTCATGAGGCATGAATGATACTCCGTTGGTTTGTTCACCATCGCGCAGAGTAGTGTCCATAATCTCTACAGAAACAATCTTATTCTGTTCTGATTCCCATCTCTCTATGCTCTCTCTGCTCTCAACAAGATAATCTATATCGTCCAGACCATTTAACAGGCAATGTTTCTTATATCCGTTTATATCAAAACGGTAAGATTCATTGGTTGATAGATTGGTTACAGTCTGGTTGTCCAGATCCACTTCAACATTAGTAGCAGGATCTGAATCTATTGAATTGAACAGATTCTGAAGAAATTCTGGTGATACTTCTATGGGCAGGACAAAATTGTTTAATTCATTGTTCTTGTGAATGTCTGCAATCTTACTGCTTATAACAACACGTATTCCATAACCGGCCAATGCCCATGCTGCATGTTCACGGCTGCTGCCCGAACCAAAGTTTTTGCCGGCAACAAGTATTGAACCGCTATATTCAGATTTGTTAAGTACAAAATCAGGATTGGGATTGCCGTCTGAATTGTATCTCCAGTCATAGAACAGTGCATCACCAAAGAACTTCTCGTCTCTGGTCGTCTGCTTAAGGTATCTGGCAGGTATTATCTGGTCTGTATCTACATTTTCAAGTGGGAGAGGGATACAGCTACTTTTGAATTTTGTGAATTTCTGTTTCATAATGGAACTACATTAAATCTCTACAATCTGTTATTACTCCTGTTACAGCAGCGGCTGCTGCAGTAAGTGGGCTGGCCAGAAGTGTTCTGGAGCCGGGTCCCTGGCGGCCTTCAAAATTTCTGTTGCTGGTTGATACTGCATATTTGCCGGCTGGAATCTTATCTTCGTTCATTGCCAGACATGCAGAACAGCCAGGTTGCCTTATTTTAAATCCGGCATCATTAAGTATCTTATCCAGACCTTCTGCTTTAATCTGATTAAGCACACTCCATGAACCGGGAACAAGCCATGCTGTAACATTATCGGCTTTTTTCCTGCCTTTTACTATGGATGCAAAAGCACGGAAATCCTCTATGCGACCATTGGTACATGCACCTAAAAAGACATAGTCTATCTTTTTGCCTATCATTTTATCTCCCGGTGCAAATCCCATATATTCAAGTGATTTTTTGAACGATTCGACCGCGTCTTTGTCAATACTGCCTGATTCAGGAATGTTGCTGTTTATAGATATTCCCATACCTGGGTTTGTGCCGTATGTAATCATAGGCTCTATCTGTGTGGCATCGAATGAAAGTTCCTTGTCAAAGACAGCATCATCATCACTTTTAAGAAGTTTCCATTTTGCAAGAGCTTTTTCCCATTCGGCTCCTTTGGGAGCATACTCTTTCCCCTTCAGATAGTTGAAGGTGGTTTCGTCCGGTGCAATCATACCACCACGCGCTCCCATCTCTATGCTAAGGTTACAAACAGTTAGTCGTCCATCCATAGTGAGGTTTCTGATTGTATCGCCGGCGTATTCTATAAAGTAGCCAGTAGCTCCACTGGTAGAGATCTGAGCCATCAGATACAGGGCAATATCCTTAGCGGTAACACCCTTGCCAAGTTCTCCGTTTACATTTATACGCATCACTTTAGGACGGTTTTGCAGAATGCATTGCGATGCAAGAACCATTTCAACTTCACTGGTACCTATGCCGAATGCAACAGCTCCAACTGCACCATGTGTAGATGTATGTGAATCGCCGCAGACTATAGTCATGCCCGGTTGGGTAAGTGCCAGTTCTGGGCCAACAACGTGTATAATTCCGTTATTGGGGTGCATCATCCCAAAGTGTGTCAGCCCAAATGCTTCTGCATTTTCTTTTAATGTTTCAACCTGTTTCCTTGATGTAGGGTCTTCTATAGGTCTATCCTGATTGCATGTTGGGGTATTGTGGTCTGGCATGCATATAATGTTTGCCGGTCTGAAACATTTCAAA
>JAGCKJ010000043.1 GCA_017647575.1 Bacteroidaceae bacterium
ATGCAGAAAACGCAGCGAAAGAGCCTGCGCAGGTCTTACCTTCGCCAGATGATAACACCGGGGCGGAAGATATTGATTATAAGAAATTATATGAAGAAGAAGCTGAAAAGGTGAAACAGCTTCAAAAACAGAATACCATGCAGGATGCATCAGCAGGGAAAAAAGAAGATCCCATGAAGGCCGTTGATGATTTTCTTGCAAGTTTAATGTAATGAAGGGAGAAAAAACATGGCTAGACGATTAGCACCAACAGATTGCTATGCTCTGATGAATGCACTTGTTGAAGAAGCCATTGGAGCAAATGCAGCAATAACAGCAGTTGATACAAGTAGTTTTGTTTCTGCAGGTGAATCCGTACTTTCTGCAGGAACAGAAAATGTACTTAATGCACTTGCAATGGTAGTAGGCAGAAGAATGGTTGCAGTGCGTCCTTATAATGCACCTCTTCGCCTTATCAATGCTATTGATACCGGAGTATATTCAGATAGGATCCTCAAAGATTCATTTTATTCAAGATGGGCTCAGCCTTCCGGCGCATTTAACACAGATCTGTATACAAACCTGGCCCAGGGATTTACAGCCGGAGAAAATATCGGCGGAACACCACCTGCAGCACAATCAACAAAATCACAGTGGGAGCAGAATCTTCCTATTCCCATGGAATTTAATTTTGCAGGCCGCAACACCTGGCAGGATTGCTCAACAATCCCGGAAATCCAGCTGCAGCAGGCCTTCAGATCTGAAGCAGATTTTAGCGATTTTGTAACCGGATATATGATGGAGCGTGCAAATGATCTTGAATCCCAGAAGGAAGCCTATAACAGAATGACGCTGCTTAATTACATGGCAGGTATTTATGATCTTTCTTCTGATATGCCTGGTTCTGCCGTAGATCTTACCGCTGCATTCAATACGGAGTTTGGTACAAGTTATACTGCAGCGCAGCTTCTTTCAACCTATCTTAAAGAATTCATGGAATTCTTCACTGCAAGGGTTAAGATTGATTCTGACAGACTTACAAACAGGTCCGTTAATTATCATTGGAGCCCTGCAAAGCAGATTGATGGTGTTGATTATTACCTTCTTAGGCATACACCAAAGGAGAAGCAGAAACTCTTCCTTTATGCTCCTATTTTTGCAAAGGTTCAGAGCTATGTATTCCCGGAGATCTTCAATCCTCAGTATCTTAGAATTGAGAACTATGAGGGTGTGAACTTCTGGCAGAATGAAAATGCGCCTATGTCAATTGAAGTAACTCCTGCAATTCCGGATACTTCAAGCCCTGCAAGCCAGATTGCCGGATCAAAGGTTGCTCTTGATAATGTTCTGGGTGTGCTCTTTGATGAAGATGCGCTGATGATTGATTATCAGCTTGATACTGCTCTTTCAACACCTGTTGAAGCCAGAAAGCATTACAGGAACATCTGGTATACATATGCCAAGAATTCAATCTGCGACTTCACAGAGAAGGGCATTCTTTATTATCTTGGATAATAACAGCATGACGGGGGCAGTAAGATATTACTGCCCTTGTTTTATAAGGGGGTAAAAATGTATACACCACTTAATTATCAACAAATTAATATCGGTGCAGGTTCTTATAATCCCTCTATGGTGAAGAGTTACAATAATAAAACGTTCGCATTCTGGGAGCGGGCACTCTTTCACAGGGCGCAATCGGTCCTTGATTTTACACTTCCGGATGAATGGAACGGTAAAGTAAAGGATTTCTTTTTGTATTGCCTTTTCAAATACGGATTTTTAATCATATCGGAAAATGATGAATTTGGAAGGTTTTTCCAGCCGGGTACATTATCCGGGTATGATTTTTACTATCAGCCTACAAGGGCAATAATTGCAAATCCCTTACTTTCTGCAGAGCTTCAGATTGGCAGTGAATGCGAACTGTTAAAACTCACTCCGGATTATATGGGTGTATGGGATATTATCTGGTATTATGCGGAAAAATTATCCGTACTTGATAATGCTATCAACATGAGCCGTATGAATAACAAATTTGCATTTTTCCTGGGAGCAAGAAATAAAACAGCATCTGCAGCCTTGAAAAAAATGCTTGATCTTGTAAACAGAGGAGAACCTGCTGTTGTTTATGATATGAAGCTTACAAATGATCCTACCGATAAAGAAATGCCTTTTCAGCAGTGGCAGCGGGATAATCTGAAGAATTCATATCTTACGACAGATCAGCTCATGGATTTTCAGACGCTTCTTAATAACTTTGATGCGGAAGTTGGTATTCCTTCCATTCCTTATCAGAAGAAGGAGCGAATGGTTACTGATGAAGCGACAATGAGGGGCTATGATGCAAAGGCCAGAAGTCTTACCTGGTTCAATACGCTAACCTCTTCCATCAAGGAGATAAAGCAGTTGTATCCGGATATTACTCTATCAGTTAAGCTGCATTATGATGAAACAGAAGGAACTGCCCAGGATATTGATACAAAAGGGGGTGAATTAAATGGCATCATCTAAAATGACACTTATTGGCATGAATATCTTCATGCTTAACATGAATGATGATCTTTTTAAGAATTTATCACTTCCGGAAGAACTTGATAAGAGTACTTTGACGAACAATATTCTTATGAGGGGCGGGGAATTCGAAGCTGCTTATCCGGATCCAACCGCAATGCAATCAATTATCGGTATATGGTCCGATAAGATGCAGCCGACTTTCACCAGATGGGTGAATGCCCTTGCAATTGAATATGCACCGCTTGAAAACTATGACCGCATGGAGCATTGGACGGATGAAGCAACCGGAGAAGGTTCTTCTGAAAGCTCCGGATCCGTAGATACAACAACCGGGGATACATCAGAACTTACAAAGTCGGCATACGACCAGAGCACCTATTCACCTTATGAAAAGACCATAAATGATGGAACTGTTGGAACCACAACAAGCGATACAACAGGCACCACTATGAGCAATGATTCTGAACATGATGGGCGCATTCATGGCAATATAGGTGTTACAACTTCGCAGCAGATGCTGCAACAGGAACTTGATCTTGGATATTGGAACATATACGAAAAAATAACGGAATTGTTCCTGCAGGAGTTTGTTATTCCGGTATATTCTTGATAAAATATAATGGAAGGGGGAAAACCTTATGAGCATTTCAAATATTGTTTATAATGGATATCATGCAGGCATCACAAACAAATACCCATATACAGATTTTCATGAAATGAATCTTGATTGGCTTCTGACAAACTACCAGGCAATCATTGACAAACTCAATGAAACAATCGCATGGTGCAACACTCACCAGACAGAATATGAAGAAGCCATGAGAAGGCTGCAGGCTGTTGAGAATGAGATTTATACATTTGAGCAGCAGATAACTGATGCTTTTAACAGATTAGAGCAGCAGATAACATCAGATGTTGAAAGAGCTCTTGTTCAGATCAGAACTGATGTTGATAATGCAATAAGACAGATGCAGCAGGAAGTTACAAGGCAGCTTGCTGATTTTGTTGTTGAATTCCAGCAGCTCAAGAGCGAAGTACAGGCAGAGATCAACAATCTCCTGGGAATCGTCAACAGGGCCATTGACCAACTGAACAACACTCTTGAAGCAAATAATCAGTTTGTTTTTGAATATGTTGAAAATAGACTTGAAGAGTTTAAGGAGCTTATCACAGATTATGAGAATATCTATGTTTATAATCCTTACCGGGGAGAAGTTACACATCTGCAGCAGGCAATCAATGATCTTTATTC
>JAGCKJ010000044.1 GCA_017647575.1 Bacteroidaceae bacterium
GTGATGCAGGGCAGACATGCAAGAAATGATTCAGGCTATCAATCAGTAGCAATTGCCAATGGTACACAGGGCATGAACAGAAATGACCTCATTGTTGCTAGATATACGAAAAATGCAAGTACATCGGTTGAATCAATTTCCCTTGTTGTAATCACAGGAACAGCAACGTCAGGAACAGCTTCTGACCCTGCTTACAACACCGGTAATATTGAAAACGGCGAAACAAGAGATTTCCCATTGTACAGGGTAAAGCTGAATGGTATCACAATTGGTTCTGTTGAAAAGCTGTGGGAATCTCCGGTGTTACCTGTAGAACGCGGTGGAACTGGTGTGAAAACCGTTGCGAAGATTAAAGAATTGCTGGAACTTGGTAAAGCGGCATTTGTGAATTTGGTTACGGTTGCTCTTGGGGGTACAGGAAAAGCCTCACACACGGCGAACTCTATATTAACGGGCAATGGCACAAACCCTGTGAATAATGTAGCAACGGCAAATGGTGCTTTTTATGCCACTTCTGCAAATGGTGCAGCTAAATTCGGCATATTGCCAATAGCACAGGGTGGCACAGGTTCGTCATCATCTGCGGGTGCATTGGCTAACATGGGACTTACTGCAACAGCAACAGAATTAAACTATATGGATGGTGTAACATCCAATGTACAAACACAGTTAAACAACAAATCTGCATCAGATCATAACCATGACAGCAGATATTTGAAACAATATTCACTTAATGCCATAAATATTGACAGTACAGGTGGAAACTGGACTGTAGACATTTCAGAAAGTGGTCATGGCACAGTACCTACAGTTTGGGTAAATGTAACACAAACAACAGGTGCTCATTTTATTGTACAGACTGCTAGAAAATGTGATAATTCATCGTCTGCTAGTGGAAGAGACCAAAGAATTTGGATAAGAGATAAATATAGTCAGAGTGGTGTATGGTCTGAATGGAAAGAAGTTTTAACGGAGAAAAACGGACTTCAAATGGTAAAACTTTGGGAAAATTCCAATACAGGGGCTAATTTTGCTTCACAATCAATATCACTTTCAACTGATTATACTTTCTTTGTGATTTCTTATTCACGTTTGGGAGTTAGTTCAGGCGGTTTTGCAGAATCTACCGAAACAATAAGAGTGAAAGTCGGTAATGGTGCAGTATTAAAGGGTGAAACTCATTTTAGAGAAGTAATGATGAATAGTGGCGGTATTCAGTTAAGTGATGCAGTTAATAGTTCAGGATCGAAAAACAATGCTCAAATAATACCAACAGTGATATATGGCATCAAGAGTTTTCAGTAATTGAGGTGATCTAAATGCCAAGAAATAGAACCATAAAAACAGATGATGCCTTGCGAATGATGAAAAAGATAGGCGCTGGAGGTGGAGGTGGAATTGCCCAAGAAACTGACCCTACAGTGCCTTCATGGGCAAAGCAACCAACAAAGCCAACATACACAGCAGATGAAGTTGGTGCATTACCCAAAACCACCAAGATTCCATCTAAAACAAGTGACCTGACAAATGACAGCGAATATATAACTGAACCAAAACTGACAGACGCGGTCAGCGATGCACTTACACAAGCAAAGGCAAGTGGAGAATTTGACGGTGAAGAAGGAGAAC
>JAGCKJ010000045.1 GCA_017647575.1 Bacteroidaceae bacterium
CAGACCCCTCTCCCTCCTCCCCTTTCCCCGATCCTCTCCGGCCAACCTAACGCATACTCAACTGGCCTAAAGGACCAGGGCTATAACTGACATATGTGTCGCTGGTTTTGACCGGATTTTGCAATGTTATTAAATAGTGTTTGTTATGCTATTAGATTATGTTAATGTATGTTATACGGAGGTATATTCTTATGGCATACAATTATGAGATGCGACCGGGGGAAAACATACAATCTTATTATCGCAGGATCGCAAAGGTAGCAGATCAGCGTTTAGTCCGTCTTGAGCAGCTTGCCGATCAGGAAGGTTTTGGCAATGCCATGCAATGGGCCTATAAGAGAGCTCAGAGAGATATCTCTACATGGTCCGGAGAAGGTGCCAAACGCTTCAATACAAAACCGCCCGGAAATATCAATCAGCTCAGAGCTAAGATAAATGATATCAAAGCATTTTTAGGCTCTGAGAGTTCTACCAAATCAGGTATACAACGTACTTATAATCAGAGATTAAGCACCATAAATACTAAATACGGCACAAAGTATCAGGCCGATGATCTTCAAAAACTCTTTAGCAGCTCTTTATGGAAAAAGCTCGAAACTAAAGGCATTGACTCCGATACAGTTATGAAAGCCATCGGATATATAAAAAATAATGCCTCGGATGATGAGATCCTAAAGGGTCTGCAGGCTCAGGCCAGAAAGCGTAAAGAGGTACCTGAGTTTACCGGTGATCCTTTTGTTGATGATGTTGTGAGGGATATCCTCAGATCCAAAGCATCAGTAAACGAAATGTATCAATGGTTTAAATCTATCTGAGCTTAAATTAGGGGTGATGTGATGGCTCATACAAAAAATTACCGGGAGGCAGCCGAAAAGCTGAAAGCCTCCTGTCCTTATTCTCGTTGCCAATGGGATGACTGGGATTATTCTAATCTAAATCTGATCCGAACGGTAACAAGGCCCGGCAAAAAGAAAAAGAAAAAAGAGATCTATAATGATGTGATTATGATGTTTGATACGGAAAGTAGCAAAGATCATAAGCCTGTAAACAGAGCCGATATATGTGAAAATCATATAGTAATATGGACTCTTTCAATCAGGGCATATCATTATAATATCGTTACATTGTTTGGACGCAGGCCTGATGAGCTTGCAGTCTGTTTAAAAAGAGTCCATGAGTCTATGCAGGGCTCTGTTTCTGTTTTCTATTGCCATAATCTCGGATGGGATTGGACTTTTGAAAGACAGTTTATTATGGCAGAGATTGGCACTCCGAAAAATCAGCTCAATGTAAAGCCTTATTATCCTGTATATATCGAATTTAAAAACGGCATCATATTAAAAGACTCATTGATCCTTGCCCAGCGTAAGCTTGAAAAATGGGCCGATGATCTACAGGTTGAGCATCGTAAAGCTGTCGGATCATGGGATTATGACAAAATCCGGCATCAGGACCCTGCACTTACATCTTATACCGAGGATGAGATGACATATGCGGAAAATGATACTCTGGCCGGAGTAGAGTGCATAGATGCAACGATGGAAACCCTCGGAGCTAAGATATATACAATTCCTTATACCTGTACCGGAATTGTCAGGAATGAAACAAGGAAAAGAGGTAAAAAGAACAGAGCAAGGCAGCATTATCTTAAGGTTGTACCGAGTTGGGAAAGCCAGCAGAAAAGTGAGATGCTTTATCACGGAGGCTATACGCATGGAAACCGTTATGCTATCGGATGGGTAAATGCTGCAGAGAGTCAAGATTTTGCATCCAGATATCCGGCAGATATCCTCTTAAATAAATTCCCGGAGCATAAATTCTGCAAGTATGATAAGCCCATGACGGTTGATCAGGTTCTCGACTGGTCAGATAAATATGCTATGAAATTCCTTTTCAGTGCCAAAAACATCAAACTTAAAGATCCGGGATTTCCGATGCCGATGGTACAGAGCTATAAATGTGTGCATAAAAGCGGAGAGATTGAAGATAATGGCCGTATATTATCGGCAGATTATATAAGTATATGGTGGTGTGAACAGGATCTGATCCTGTTTAACAAGTATTATGACTATGATCAATACTGGATCACAAATCTTGAGTATGCTTTAAAGGAATATCTGCCCAGATGGCTTACAGATCTTGTTTATGAGCTCTTTCAGGACAAGACAAAACTTAAGGGAGGTGATCCTGTTTTATATGCGATCAAAAAGGCCATGCTCAATTCTATGTACGGAAACTTTGTACAGAAACCTGTAAAGATAACAATAAAGGAAGATTATCAAACAGGAGAGTATATCCCGGATGAGAATTTTAACGAGGAGAAGGAATACGAAAAACACATCAAAAACTTTAACTCTATAAATGTATATGATAATGGCTGCTGGATAACTGCCTATGCCCAGAGGGAATTATTTGAGCTTGCAGAGTGCATAGATTATGAAAACGGAGGCATCTGGCTATATTCCGATACAGACAGTATCTATGCCACTAAATGGGATTATAAAAAGCTTGAGGAATATAATAAGAAGGTAATAGCCAGATTAGAGGAAAGAGGCTATCCGGGCATAGAGCATGAGGGTAAGAGATATTATGCCGGAGTGGCAGAGTTTGATGGCAGCTATTCGGAATTTAAATGCTGTGGCTCGAAACGCTATGCCTGCAGATATTCTAATGATAAACGTAATAAGAAAGATGACAGAGGTAAACTTAAGCTCACGGTAGCCGGAGTGCCAAAGAAAGGAGGAGCAAAATGTCTTAAGGATGATATTAATGAGTTTTATCCGGGCAAAGTCTTTGACGGAGAGATAACCGGAAAAAAGCAGCATACTCATTTTTATAATCCCATCCATACCGATAAATACGGAAACCTTATCGGAGATAGCATAGATCTCAGCCCATGCGATTATCTGTTGGATGATATTTTCAACAATGCTAAGAAGATAGAGGAATATCTGGATGGTGATTATGATGAGGAGGTTTTGATACAGGTATTTGAGGAGGATTAAGATGAGTGATTATCAGATTATAGTTATAACTTTATTAGGATGTATTGCATTTAACACGCTGATCATTGCATTAGGCACATTATACGGAGGCAGGCATGGCTAAGAAATATTACTATAATGTATTTGATGACATTAAGGCCTATCCGGATGCTTGGGCTATTTTGGCTATAGGTGGTCGTACAACAGGAAAAACTTATGGAGGATTAAAAGGCTCTTATGAGGATCATTTAAAATTTATATTTGCAAAACGTACCGCAGATGATGTTAAGCTCATGTGCTCAGGCACAAAGATGCTCAAAGGTACTGATGATAAAGAGGACCCTGATTTTTCCCCTTTTGCTCCTATTAATAGGGATATAGGCACCAACATCAAGGCATATTCTCTCTATGATGGATTAGGGGTATTTTATGACACTTATACAGATGATAAGGGTAAAGAGTATCCTACCGGAGCTCCGATAGGGAATATCATAGGCCTGAGTGTAGCTACTAAGTTTAAGGGCTTTGATATGTCAGACTGTGATATTTTATTTTTTGATGAGTTCATTCCCAGAAAATGGGAACGTATAAACAGGGGTGAGGGTGATCAGCTCATGGATCTCTATGTAACTGTTAATAGAGATAGGATCTTAAGAGGCAGACCTCCACTAAAATTGGTAGGATTTGCAAACTCTGTAAACCTCTCAAATCCTTTATGCAATACATTAGAGATAACGGATATCATAGCAGATATGCAACTTAAGGGAATTGATCATTTATATCTGGAGGACAGAGGCATTTTTATAAGACTGCTGCAGGGCACCGAGGACTTTAGGAAAGCACTTGAAAATGATCCGGTATATAGAGCTATGGGCCATACCGCATGGGGTCAGATGGCCTATGATAATCAGTTTGCTTATGATGATCTCTCCAACGTGGGCAAAACCCAGCTCAAGGGATATAAGCCTGTATGCTCATTTACATATAAGCAGAGCACATATTATTGTTATCAGAATACCGGAAAATATTTTATCTGTAGCTCAGCCTTTAATGATAAGAACAAGCCTCACTATGACCTTAACCGGGAAAATGACCAAAAGAGGTTTTATCTTGAGCAGGCCATAGATCTTAGAAATGAGTGCATAAACGATAACGTGAGATTTACTAACTACAGTATGTACGATCTGATAGTAAATTATCATAGAGTATTTAAGCTCAGATGAGGAGGTAAAGTATGAGCAGACCGCCACTTAAAGCATTGGAACAAATCAAGAATTATTGCAATAAAACACAGTGCCGACAATGTTATTTTGGAGAACGTAATGATACTCCATATGACGAGTTAGATTTTGTTGGATGCATATTACAGCGTTCTACTCCATGTGAGTGGGAAACCATAACAGAAAGTGAGGATAAAAATAATTGTTGACATATGTTTAACTATAGTTTAACATAAGAGCATCCAAGCAAATTACAATTTAATAAAAGGGGTGATTAAATGGATAGTTCATTATATGGAATTAAAGATCTTTTTATCCAATATGTGGCATCACATAAGTTATCATTTAAAGATTCTGAGGATGTAGCTTGTGCGATTACATTATTTCATAATTCCGTTATGTGGGAGCTTATGGAGATATACGATATCAATGAGGAGGAAATTAATGATATATAGTATGATTGCAACAGCAGCAATGTGCTTTACCTTAGGTCACAAGATACCGGAGCCGTGGATTATGGAGGAAACCTGTTCATATTCAATTTATTATGATGGAGAGTACAGAGCTCTCGATCAGGACGATATAGACCTTATGGCCAGAGTAGTTATGAGCGAGGCCGGAGGCCAGTCTGATGAGTGTAAAGAGGCCGTAGCTACTACGATACTTAACAGATGGATGAGCCCTAACTACTCAGACAGCATCTATCATATTGTTGAGGATGCTTACTCCACGGCAGATAACGGACCGGTAACAGATAGCTGCTATTTGGCCGTATACAGTGCCATAGCATGGTGGGGCAGTGATTTTGCCGTAGTACCAAAATGTATTTACTATTTCAGAGCCGGGCATTATCATACATGGGCTCTTGATTATAGGCAGATAGATGATCTTTATTTCTCAGCTCCGAAAACGGCAGTTTTCAATTAATGAAAGGAGGCTTTTATGGCGGGTTACAGGGTGATGGTAGTTAATACCGGGGATGACAACATGGGAGTAGTTCTTAAGAAAATGAGCGAAAACGATCTTATCCCTTATGATGGTCTTATACATGGATGGCCTGATGCGTGCAGGCTCAGATATGAGGCTATGGAGTTCTATCCGGCGGTTATAATAGAGGCGGTGTGATATGGATACTTATCATCTCCTCTACAGGTTCCGGGACGATCCCCCGGATAAGATCGGACAGATAACCGGATGCATACCGGATATCTATTTATCACTTAAGAGCAAGATCCATAAAATTGATGAGTTCAATTTAAAGGATAAAGATCTGCACATGGTAGCACTTAACAGGGGTGATGCTATCATAATGTATGATAATGTACCAATGACTTTTAATCCATTCATTAAAGAGTTTAGATCTTTTACAGGTAGAAAGGAGCCTAATATGGCAGTTAACCGCACAAAGAAAACCGAAAACAAGGAAACAGAGGCAGCTCAGGCACTCGCTATCGAGGTCCTCAGAGCAAAGGACTTTACCGAGGATGGTAAGGATGGATGCAGCATCTCATTTGATATGAAGGTAAACGGAGTAACCATTTACGGATGCTGGTATCGTGAGGGCAAGGATAAAAATAAAGAGGATTATCAGCTCGTATCATTTCCCTCAAAGCAGGGCAAGGATGGCAAGTATTACAGCCATGCTTATGTAAAGCTCCAGCAGAGCGATATTGATCTGATCAGCAAACAGATTGAAAGTCTGCTCTGATATGGTATAATGAGGGTGCAGATCCATCACCCCGGATCTAAGCCCTCCGAGTTGAGAATAGTTTGTGGACACCTTAAGAGCAGATTGAAAAATATCTGCTCTTTTGGTATTTTAAGGATAACGGAGGATATTTAACGTGGGCAGACAGGATGATTTTATTTTAAGTATCGTACCCTATGTAGCAAGCTGGAAAAATTACTTAGGTTATGGTGTAGTATCCGCTATAGTGGCTCAGGCCTGCCTTGAGAGTGCATACGGCTCATCCGATAAGGCAAAGCATAATAATTACTTTGGCCTAAAATACAAAGGTAACAGGGTGAGCTGCTATAGTGAGATATTCAGTGCATACTCTGCAGAGCAGTTGCCGGATGGTACATATATAACCATAAAAACGGATTGGTACGGATTTTCCGATATTAATACCGGAGTGCAGGGATATTATGAGTTCATAAATATAGACAGATACAAGCAGGCCAGAGCTGCATCCGATCCGAGGACTTACCTGCAGGCTCTTAAGGATGCCGGCTATGCTACATCAATTAATTATGTTGATAACTGCATGGCAGTTATAAACAAGTATAATCTCACACAGTATGACGGAGGTGCACCGATGTATACTAATTCAAGCTTAGTTAATTACATAGATCTTTCTCCGGGTAATTACGGACTCAGAGATCATAAGATAGATACCATCACAATACATCATATGGCCGGAAATCTCTCGGTTGAAACCTGTGGCCAGCTTTTCCATAAGAAAAAGGGCAACTCAAATTACGGTATCGGATCAGATGGCCGTATAGCTTTATATGTTGAGGAAAAAAACGGAGCATGGACCAGCTCTAATAAAACCAATGATATGAGAGCTATTACCATTGAGGTAGCCAATAACTCCGGAGCTCCTAACTGGACCATATCAGCTCAGGCTCTCAACAGTCTGCTCCTCTTATGTGCTGATATATGCCGGAGGAATGATATAAAAGTCCTTGTATGGAGTCCTAATAAATCAGACCGCATAAACCATAGAAACGGCTGCAATATGACCATGCACAAGGACTTTGCAGCTACGGCCTGCCCCGGACCTTTTATAGAGTCTATCGAGGGTCTTATTGCAATAGCGGTAAATCAGTTACTTACCCAGAGCCCTTATACTCTTAACGGATATGATTATGCACCGGTATTTGATCCTGAGTATTATGCAGGCAGATATCCGGATCTGAGAGCTGCATTTGGAAATGATACAAACCAGCTCTGGCAGCATTTTGTTGCTTTCGGTATGATGGAGTTCAGACAGGCCTCTGATGAGTTTGATCCTGTTTATTACAAGTCTATGTATGCCGATCTGCAGCAGGCATACGGCTCAGATAATCCTATGTATTATTTCCATTATGTGGCTGCAGGCAAAGCAGAAGGGAGGCAGGCCCATGCGTAAGAAAAAGGACCTGATAATCCCGGAGGCTCCTCTAAAGGTTGGTCAGATGGGATACGCTGTATTAAATCTGCAGATAGTCCTTGATGATATATTGAAAGCAAAGGGCAGGCAGAACCTTGTAAAGCTTGAGCCTGCACATTTCGGACCGCATACGGAAAGAGCCTTGAGGCAATTTCAGGGCAAGTATGATCTTTTTGTAAACGGCCAGTATACTCCATTAACCAGATTAAGGATCAAGGAGGTATTAAATGCAGATAGAGGTATTTAGTGGGTTTTCAAAACGGATAAATTCTACTAAGCAGCCTACAGGCACCGGCACTACGGTTACTGTATTGCTTAAGGATGGATGCGATCTTAAAAGCCCTGTTTTTGAGCTCAATACATTAGACTTTACAATCAATTATGTAAAGGCTTTTGGCTATCATTATTTTGCCCATGTTGAAAATATCGATGGGCATAGATGTAACATCATCTGCACGCTGGATTATCTGGCCACATTTAAGGCTAATGTCGGAGCTTATAAGGGTCTGATAGAGAGAACATCATCCTCATCGAATGTAATGATAACAGATCCTCTCAATGCTCCTACCTGTGAGGTTGCCAATGCTCACGTTAGTGCAAGTTTTGGATGGACTACATCAACAACAGGCTGCTTTATTGTCGGAGTCGCTGCCAAGGGTGGTATCAAGCAGGGCACTACTACATTTTATGCGATGAGTAAACAGGGCCTTGCAGATGTATGCGATCAGATCTATGACTCATCCCTCTGGCAGCAGATGTGGAACCAGTTCAACGGTGTACAGAACGCTATCATATCATCGTTTTGGGTGCCTTTTTCTCTTACATATGTAACAAGCTATTTTACCGGAGGAGTTGCCGGCAATTTCTATATAGGCGATGAGATCATAGCTGCATCTGATTGTTATAACATTGCATCAAGAATACATACAGAACCTACGGTAACTATAACCGCCACATTTCCTTTCCAGTTTGGAGGTGTACAGGTACCTAACTATGTATATAAAGCTCCTTATAC
>JAGCKJ010000046.1 GCA_017647575.1 Bacteroidaceae bacterium
GCTGCATCAAACAGCTGCTGAGCCTCTTCAGGATACTGTTTCATAACTGATGCATAACGTACTTCACCCTTCAGGAAGTCCTGGAACTTATCCCACTGTGGTTCTTTTGAATCAAGAACGAATGGATTCTTGCCCTCTTCTTCCAATGCTGGGTTGTAACGCCACAAGTGCCAGTAACCGCACTCTACTGCAGCAGCCTCTTCTGCCTGTGCTTTACCCATACCCTTCTTCAAACCGTGGTTGATACATGGAGCGTAAGCAATTACAAGTGATGGACCAGGATATGCCTCAGCTTCACGGATAGCCTTCAAGCACTGAGCCTGATCTGCACCCATTGCAATCTGAGCTACATAAACATAACCGTATGTAGTTGCAATCATACCAAGGTCTTTCTTACGTACACGCTTACCTGAAGCAGCAAACTTAGCAATAGCACCAAGAGGAGTAGCCTTTGAAGACTGACCACCGGTATTTGAATAAACCTCTGTATCCAATACCAGGATATTTACATCTTCGCCAGAAGCTATTACATGGTCAAGACCACCATAACCAATATCGTATGAAGCACCGTCACCACCAATGATCCACTGTGAACGTTTAACCAGATACTGTGTCAGACCATTCAACTGAGCGCAAAGTTCGCAACCGTTTGCTGCGCCTGCTTCAATCATTGGAACAAGTTTTGCTGTAGCAGCCTTGCTTGCATCGGCATCATTCTTACCATCTAACCACTCCTGAGCAGCTTCCTTGAATTCTGCTGGAGTTGCTTCGTTAGCAATTGCATTTTCCAACAAGGTCTGGATACGCATACGCATCTTCTTGTTAGCAAGTTCCATACCCATACCGTATTCACAGAAGTCTTCGAACAATGAGTTAGCCCATGCCGGACCCTGTCCCTTTTCGTTAGTTGTATATGGAGTTGATGGAATTGAACCTGAATAGATTGAAGAACAACCTGTAGCATTTGAAACCATCTGACGATCACCAAACAGCTGTGATATCAACTTAACGTATGGAGTTTCACCACAACCTGAACATGCGCCTGAGAATTCAAACAATGGAGTAGCAAACTGAGAGTTCTTTGGGTTTGACTTAATATCAACCAAATCCTGCTTGCTCTTTACATTCTTAACGCAGTATTCCCAGTTAGCAGCCTCTGCTTCCTGACCTTCGAATGGAACCATAGCAAGTGCAGAGCCACCAAGTTTTGGATTACCTGGACATACATCTACGCAGTTTCCACAACCCAGACAGTCCATAACACCTACCTGGATACGGAACTTCATGCCCTTCATTGCTGCAGGAGCCTTCATTTCAATCATTTCTGCATTCAGACCGGCTGCTTCTGCATCGTCCATAACGATAGGACGGATACAAGCGTGAGGACAAACGTATGCACACTTGTTACACTGAATACATTTTGCAGCATCCCAAACAGGAACGAATGCACTTACACCACGTTTTTCGTAAGCAGCTGTACCCTGTGGCCATGTACCGTCAATACTATCTTTGAATGCAGATACAGGAAGCAAATCACCGTTCTGAGCATTGATAGGACGAACTACATTATTGATAAATTCAGGATCGTTGTTTGCTGCAGCTGCAGGGATTTCCAAATTAGCCCAAGCAGCATCTACTACCAATTCCTTATATTCACCGCCTCTATCAACAGCAGCATAGTTCTTGTTTACAACATCTTCACCCTTCTTACCGTATGACTTAACAATGAACTTCTTCATCTGTTCAATAGCCAAATCAACAGGAATAACGCCTGTTATACGGAAGAATGCTGACTGTAGGATAGTATTTGTTCTGTTACCCAAACCTATTTCCTGAGCAATCTTTGTTGCATTGATATAGTAAACTTTGATATTATTCTTTGCAAAGTAAGCCTTTACATTTACAGGTAGGTTGTTTGCCAATTCTTCGCCTTCCCAAATTGTGTTAAGCAGGAATGTACCATTCTTCTGCAAACCACGGGTTACATCGTACATATTCAAATATGCCTGAACATGACATGCAACAAAATTTGGAGTGTTTACCAAATATGTTGAACGGATTGGAGAATCTCCAAAACGCAAGTGTGAACAGGTAAAACCACCCGATTTCTTTGAATCGTATGAGAAGTAAGCCTGACAATGTTTATCTGTGTTGTCACCGATAATCTTTACAGAGTTCTTGTTTGCACCTACAGTACCGTCAGCACCAAGTCCGTAGAACTTAGCTTCGAACATACCTTCGCCGCCAAGAGCAATCTCTTCCTTAAGTGGTAGTGATGTAAATGTAACATCATCAACAATACCAAGAGTAAACTGGTTCTTTGGCTGTGGCAATGCAAGATTTTCAAATACAGAAAGGATCTGAGCCGGAGTTGTATCGTGTGAACCCAAACCGTAACGACCACCAACGATAAGTGGTTTCTTTTCTGCAGGAATATCCTTGCAGTTAGCAAATGCCTCAACGATATCCATGTACAGAGGTTCGCCTGTTGCACCTGGTTCCTTGGTACGATCAAGAACAGCAATACGTTTTACTGTTTCTGGAAGTACTGCACCAAGATACTTAACTGAGAATGGACGATACAGGTGTACTGATACCAAACCTACCTTTTCACCTTTAGCTGTCAAATAGTCAATAACCTCCTTGATAGCCTCTGTTACAGAACCCATTGCAATGATTATGTTCTCTGCATCTGGAGCGCCGTAGTATGTGAATGGTTTGTATTCGCGACCTGTAATTTTGCTGATTTCAGCCATGTATTCAGCTACGATATCAGGAACTGCATCGTAATATGGGTTACAAATTTCACGATGTGTGAAGAATGTATCTGGGTTTTCAGCCATACCGCGAGCAACCGGCTTGTTTGGATTCAGAGCTCTTTCACGGAACTCTTTCAATGCCTGCTGATCGATAAGCTTTGCAAGATCTTCATTCTCCAGAGCCTCAATCTTCTGAATTTCGTGTGATGTACGGAAGCCGTCAAAGAAGTTCAGGAATGGAACTCTTGATTTGATTGTTGACAAATGTGCAACACCTGCCAGATCCATTACCTCCTGAACTGAACCTTCTGCCAACATAGCAAAACCTGTCTGACGACAAGCCATAACGTCCTGATGGTCACCAAAGATACAGAGTGAATGTGAAGCCAATGTACGAGCTGATACGTGGAATACGCAAGGTAGCAATTCACCTGCTATCTTGTACATATTAGGAATCATCAGCAACAAACCCTGTGATGCTGTGAATGTAGTTGTTAACGCACCTGCCTGCAAAGAGCCATGTACTGCACCTGCAGCACCACCCTCTGACTGCATTTCCTGAACAAGGACTGTTTCATTGAAGATATTTTTTCTTCCCTGAGCAGCCCACTCATCAACATATTCTGCCATTGTTGATGATGGTGTGATAGGATAGATAGCAGCTACTTCTGAAAACATATAAGCTATGTGAGCAGCAGCTTGGTTACCATCACAAGTAATCATTTTTTTTGCCATAATTTTTAAAAGTAGTTTATTACTAGTTTAACATCAATATAACAGTCCGAACAGCCACAATGGTATAACGTTGTCCTTACCCTCATTAAGGTTGTCAACCACATAGAACTGTTCCGAATTATTCTTACCCACAGGACTCTTTTGCAGCAGTTTGAATTCCAATTTTGAATCAACTAAAAAAGAGACTCCTTTTGTACCTCTGTTTACACTATGATCTTTCCACATTGAATTGACAAAGAATGTGTCTATAACATCCTGTCTGTTATTCTTTGGCGGATAGATGGTGTAAATCAAATTAGTGTTGTGCATCAGCACCCTGCAAGGTTTCTTTGGAAAAGATTCATCCTTGTCATAAACTATATTGATAAGTCTGGCATCGGCCAGATATTTGATATAGTTCATTACTGTTGCACGCGATGTATCTATTGCTTTTGCCAGTTGGCTCACATTTGGTGCCGATGTGCCACCCAATGCCAGCAGATAGAACAACTTTTTAATTTTAGGCAGATACTTCAGTTCCACCTGTTTGAGCAGAAGTATATCCACCTCTATCATCATATTCATGGTCTTCAACAGATTCTCCGAGAAACTTGTTTTCTCCATAAAGAACGGATAGAAACCATGATGCAGATAATCCTGAAAATACAATTCAGGTTTTATCTGTTGCTGAATCTGTTTTGCTATTTCCTGATGATGTTCCAAAATATCTTTCAGAGTCAAAGCCGGTATAGAAGTCCCCGCCTTAAGATTCAGATATTCCCTGAATGAAAAACCACGTAGATTGTAAGATTTAACAATCCCATTCAAACTGTGGTTTTCCTCTTTAAGACGCATTACGGAAGATCCCGTAAAGACTATCTTAAGATTTGGATACAGGTCATAACAAAGCCTTAATTCATTACTCCAGTCAGGGTGTTTAAAAACCTGGTCTATAAGCAATACTTTGCCACCCAACTTTTGAAAATCGCCTGCAAATTCGGCAATTCCCCTACCCTGAAAATAGAGATTATTCATATTGATATAAAGGCAGGAACTATCGTAGCCGAATTTTTCTTTAGCATATTGTAGCAGGAAAGTGGTTTTACCAACACCTCGGGTTCCTTTAATACCAATCATACGACCGGACCAATCGATTTCATCCATCAGGTCTCTGCGTACCGGAGCATTCAGATGCTCCAAAAGGTATCTATGTGTTCTGAAAAACGACTCCATTTGCACCCTTTTTATATCAGAGTGCAAAAATACTCTATTTATATCTATTTTGCAAAGTCCACCTTACATTTTTAAGACTTTTTTCACTATACCACATTATACATAATTATACAGATGCAGCATGCTTGCAAAATAAAACTTACAAATTACAAATCCAGTGAATCTATCAACGCCGTACAAGCCCTAGTTAAGTCCCTGTATGTAGTTTCAAAATCGCCTGTGTACCAAGGATCGGCAACATCGCGTTTTTCGCCCGCGCATTCCATCATCATCCTCACATTTTGCCCGGGATCACCATTTAATATTCTACGCAGATACCATAAATTGGAGTTATCCATAATGAAAACCATATCGTTCTCTTCAACCTCTCTTTTTGTAATTAGTCTGGCTCTGTGATCATCGAAAGTGATACCTTTTTCATACAATTTACGTTTGGCGGGCGGATAGATTCCATTTCCTATCTCTTCTGTTGTCACCGCTGCACTGTCTATTATAAACCTGTCCTGCAAATTGCGTTTTTTCACCAAATCCTTCATTATAAATTCCGCCATAGGACTACGACAGATATTACCATGACATAAAAAAAGTACCTTATATCTTTTCATATTATTTCTAATCAATAGTTTACAAAGCGTTCATTCTGTTCTTTCTTTATAGCAATACACTCCATCTCTATAAGCCAGCCGGGACGACATACAGGAGCATGCAAAATAACATAAGGATGCTGAGGAAAAATGCCAGAAAAGAGTCTGTTTACAACCTTATAGTCAGCAATATCACGCAGATAGACTATCATCTGCGCCACATCATCAAAACCACAACCGGCTTCAGAAAGCAATGCTTCCACGTTTTGCAACATTCTGTGCGTTTGCATAACAATATCACCCGAAAAAACCACCTCACCTTTATTGTTAATGCTTGCGGTTCCCGATATAAAAACCTGTTTCCTGTCTCCGTAAGTCACCGCCGTTCCACGCTCAAAGCTTACACCATATTCCGATGTTCTGTTCAAGAATTCAGGCGCATAAAGAAAAGATATCTGCTCCTGTTCTATACCGGCAACTGCGTATGTATCCAACTGCACCAATACCCTTTTATCTGCCGAACGTCCAGCTATACCGGTACTGGAAATAAAATGAGTTTCATTGGTCAGACCCTGCATGGAAAAGAGATCGTTTCTGGCCACAACCACACCCTGATAGTTATTATCAATATTCTGTACAAACAACCATGTTCTTACACAATTGTCGGCAAGTGTCAGGCCCAATTCATTCAGACGTTCAGAATAACCAAGCAACAGCTCTTTTGCCTGCGCCTTTGAACCTCTTTTTACTTCCGATTCAGACGCAGTCCTCAGATGTATGGAATTACCTGTGTTTGTTTCAAATATACCGTTATAGAGATTTCTGTTAACCACTTCGGTCTGCAGCCAGGCCCACATAGCTATCTTACTGCCATTCAGAGGAGGCTGTTCAACTATCGAGACCGCATTACCGGGAACAGAGTCAATCATCTTTTCCAATACAGGTTGCTGATTCGCTATATCACTTAAAAAATAGCGTTCGAATACAGGAGTTGCAAATGGTAATTTTTCCGAACAGAAATCATTATAAGCAGAAAGCAATCTGTCTGCCTGGTCAGCAAAATCATCTTCTCTCTCAGAAAGAGTTACCACAATATTATACTCTGATGGTCCCTGTTCGAATTCCAGTTTACTAAGCACCAAAGAGACGCCATCATATTTGTCTATTACCTGAAAATCCATATTTAGCATAGGTTTTAAAGTGCGAAGATAGTTGTTTTTACTATTTAATCTTTGACTTGTTTACAAAAAACATCTAACTTTGAGGGTCGAAAACAAGTTTAACAACCAAAACAAAATTATAGATATGAAGAAAAATTTAATCATTGCCGCCCTGTTGATATGCAGCACATCTATGTCAGCTCAGGAGAATACTGCCGATAAATATGTATTCACCACAGTTGATTCTCTTGGCATTACACCAATTAAAGACCAGAATCAGTCCGGAACCTGCTGGTCATTTTCATCCATAGGTCTGTTTGAATCAGAACTTATCAGATTGGGCAAAGGAGAATTTGACCTCTCTGAAATGTTTGTGGTTCACAAAACAATGGAAGACAGAGCAAGAGCTTCAGTACGCACACACGGTGACGTATCATACGCACCAGGTGGCAGCTTTTATGATGTAATATATTGTTACAAAAACTATGGCATGGTTCCTAACGATGTTATGCCAGGCATAAAGTATGACAGCGACGGTCATAACCACAGTGAATTGGCAAATGTTGCAGGAGCATATGTAAACGCCATAGCAAATGGAAATTCAAAAAGACTGACCAACGTATGGCATGATGGTCTTACCGGTATTTATGATGCATACTTGGGCGAATGTCCGGAAACATTCACATACAATGGCAAGGAATATACTCCACGCACTTACGCTGACGAAGTTATTGGTTTAAACATGGATGATTACATTTCATTAACTTCATTCTCACACCATCCATTCTATGAAACATTTATCCTGGAAATTCCTGATAACTGGCGTTGGGCAGAATCATACAACCTCCCATTGGAAGAACTGATGGAAGTTATGAAATACAGTATCAAGAATGGTTTCACATTTGCATGGGCTTCTGACGTATCAGAAAGCGGTTTTGCCAGAGGTCAGGGCATCGCAATTGTTCCTGAAGAC
>JAGCKJ010000047.1 GCA_017647575.1 Bacteroidaceae bacterium
GGTGTTTATACCGGTCGTTCACCTAAAGACAAGTACATCGTTATGGATGCTCAGTCAAAGGATACTGTTTGGTGGACATCAGAAGAATACAAAAACGACAATAAACCTATTTCAGAAGCAGCATGGGCTGATTTGAAATCAAAGGCTGTTGCACAGCTTTCTAACAAGCGTCTCTTTGTTGTTGACGGCTATTGCGGTACACACAAGGATACTCGCATGAAGGTTCGCTTCATCATGGAGGTTGCATGGCAGGCTCACTTCGTAACAAATATGTTTATCCGTCCTCAGAATCAGGCTGAAATGGATGCAGAACCAGATTTCGTAGTTTACTGCGCAGCTAAGGCTAAGGTAGATAACTACAAGGAACTTGGTTTGAATTCAGAGACTGCAGTTGCTTTCAACATCACAAGCAAAGAGCAGGTTATCCTGAACACATGGTACGGTGGTGAAATGAAGAAGGGTCTCTTCTCAATGATGAACTACTTCCTGCCACTTCAGGGTATTGCTTCAATGCACTGTTCAGCTAACACAGATATGAACGGTGAAAACACAGCACTATTCTTCGGTTTGTCAGGTACAGGTAAGACTACTCTTTCAACAGATCCAAAGCGTCTTTTGATTGGTGATGACGAACACGGTTGGGATGACGAAGGCGTATTCAACCTGGAAGGTGGTTGCTATGCAAAGGTTATCAACCTGGATAAGGAATCAGAACCAGATATCTACAAGGCTATCCGTCGCGACGCTCTTCTTGAGAACGTAACTGTAGCAGAAGATGGTACTATCGATTTCGCTGATAAGAGTGTTACTGAAAATACTCGCGTTAGCTATCCAATCTATCATATCGACAAGATTGTACGTCCTCTGTCAGAGGGTCCTGCAGCTAAGAAGGTTATCTTCCTGTCAGCTGACGCATTCGGTGTACTTCCTCCAGTAAGCATCCTTACTCCAGAGCAGACTAAGTACTACTTCCTGAGCGGTTTCACAGCTAAGCTTGCTGGTACAGAGCGTGGTATTACTGAACCAACTCCTACATTCTCAGCTTGCTTCGGTCAGGCTTTCTTGGAATTGCATCCTACAAAGTACGCTGAAGAGTTGGTTAAGAAGATGGAGCAGAGCGGTGCTAAGGCATATTTGGTTAACACAGGTTGGAATGGTACAGGTAAGCGTATCTCTATCAAGGATACACGTGGTATCATCGACGCTATCCTGAACGGTGACATTGATAATGCTCCTACAAAGCAGATCCCTTACTTCGATTTCGAAGTTCCAACAGTATTGGAAGGTGTTGATACAGGTATCCTGGATCCACGCGACACTTACAGCTGCGCTTGCGAATGGGAAGAAAAGGCAAAAGATCTTGCAGCTCGTTTCATCAAGAACTTCAACAAGTACGAAGGTAACGATGCAGGTAAGGCTCTTGTAGCTGCTGGTCCAAAACTCTAATGGATTATTAAGTATAACAATAGATACTCTATCTGGTTTTCGTGCCAGATAGAGTTTCTTCTTTAATAAAAAAGGATAGAATGAAGAAGTTATTTGTGATGATTATAGCTTGCTGTGCAACAATGTTTGCATGGGCTCAGTTCCCTATTGGAACCGACGTGAAACCATTTTTTATGTTGGAATCGGATTCAATAGCTGCAAAACGAATTGCGGAGGTAACTCCTTTGTTAGGTCTGACCGACAAACAGTCAGACAAAATGATAATACTGTTCAGTCAGGAGTTTGAAGAACAGTGCAGAGATATTCAGATGTCTCTTATGTCGGAAGCAATGGGTAATGGTGCTGCGGAATTTGATACAGTATCCATAAGAAAGTCTTTTGACGCAATCAGTGAAAAATATACAAAGCGATATAGTAAGATACTGGATGCAGATCAGTTGGCAAAATGGACACAGACTGAAAACAACCGTAAGATGGGTGAATTTCAGAGATTGCTGGAACGTATTAAATCAACATTGAAGGATCTGTTTTAAAACTATTCGAATATGAAGATAGCATTAATAGGATATGGAAAGATGGGTCACGAAATAGAGCGCATAGCTCTGCAGCGTGGTCATGATGTAGTATGCAAGATTGATATAGACAATCTTGCAGATTTTGATTCAGATGAATTTAAGAGTGCCGATGTTGCAATAGAGTTCACAGCTCCGGTAACGGCATACAACAATATAAAGAAGGCGTTTGCCGCAGGTGTAAAGGTGGTAAGCGGCAGCACAGGATGGATGGCAGACCATGCAGAAGAGATGAAAGATCTATGTAAAGATGGTAGCAATACCCTTTTCTGGTCAAGTAATTTCAGTCTTGGTGTAGCTCTCTTTTCCAAAGTGAACAAGTTCCTAGCAAATATTATGAATGGTTATGAAATGTACGATGTTACAATGTCGGAAACTCATCATATTCATAAACTGGATGCCCCAAGCGGAACAGCTATCACACTGGCGGAGGGTATAATAGAGAATCTGGCACGCAAGAGCAGCTGGACAAAGGGTACTCTGCTGGATGCCGATAAAACATTGACAGGTTCACTGGAGTGTAATCCAGATGAATTGCGTATTGATTCAATCAGAGAGGGCGAAGTTCCGGGCATTCATGAAATAACCTACCAGTCGGATGCCGATACAATTACAATTGTTCATAATGCAAAGAACCGCAGTGGTTTTGCTTTAGGTGCAGTTATTGCTGCAGAATATACCGCTTTACACAATGGTTTCCTTACCATGGACAATTTGATGGATTCACTTTCTAAGTAAAAAATAGAGCGATGAAGAAGTTTTCTGAAGTTTCTGTCGTACAATGGGTAAAACTATCTGTTGTGATGGTGCTGTATATTCTCTTTCTGATATGGGTAAAAAGCTGGCTGGGACTGATTCTAGTGCCATTTATTATTGACGCTTTTACCACCCGTATAGTGAAATGGGATTGGTGGAAACAGTTAAAGAACAAGACTCTTTACAGCATAATGAGCTGGGTAGATGCTATTGTCTTTGCATTGATAGCAGTCTATTTTGTAAATCTGTTCTTGTTCCAGAACTATGCAATACCATCTTCTTCATTGGAAAAATCACTTTTGGTAGGAGATCATCTTTACGTAAGTAAGGTGGCATACGGTGCAAGAAAACCTATGACTCCGCTTACTATGCCACTTACTCAGAACAAGATGCCAGTAACAGGTAAAAAGAGCTATTTATCGTGGCCACAGTGGGAATATGAACGTGTTCCGGGATTTGGTAAGATAGAACTGAATGATATTGTTGTATTCAACTATCCAAGCGGTGATACCTGTGTAACTGCGCCTCAGTATCAGGCGGCCGATTTCTATGGCATGGTATATCAGATAGGTTCTGAACTGTGCAACCCTGTTAATCTGGATTCAATGACATTTGCTGAACAGCAGCGTGTGTATGAATTCTACTACAAAGTGGGTAGAAAGTATATAGATGAACATCCGGAACAGTTTGGAAAGGTTATTTCACATCCGGTTGACAGACGTGAGAACTATGTAAAACGTTGTGTGGGCTTACCAGGACAGACATTGGAAATTAAGGACGGCATAGTTTATCTGGATGGTAAGGCAAACAAGCAACCCGATAATGTGCAGACAAACTATGTTGTAGAGTTGCTGAAACCAATATCGGCAGAACTACGCAAGGAGATAAGATTGAGCCAGGAAGATTTGCCGGAGCATGTTAATCGTCAGGGAACACATATCTTCCCGTTAACTCCTGCGGCTGCAGAACTGTTGGCTTCAAAAAAAGATGTGGTGCACTCTATAGAAAAGTATGCTTATCCTGAATATGAATGGTTGTTCCCAATGAACATGCATACAGGATGGACAGTAGATAATTACGGACCTGTTTGGATACCTGCAAAGGGTGAAACAGTACAGCTGACAGTGGATAATCTGCCATTATACGAACGTGCAATCAGAGTATATGAAAATAATGATCTGCGTGTAAATGGCGGTAGAATATATATAAATGGTGAACAGGCAGACAGCTACACCTTTAAGATGGATTACTACTGGATGATGGGCGATAACCGTCAAAACAGTGCCGATTCTCGTTTCTGGGGATATGTACCGGAAGATCATATAGTGGGACGCCCTGTATTTATCTGGCTCTCACTTGATAAGGACAAGAATTTTGGACAGTTTGGAAAGATACGCTGGAACCGTATGTTTCAGAGCGTAGAAAAATACAACTAACAGATATGCAGTTACTGTTAAGTTCGGCATATCTGCCCCCTATATCATTCTTCACCGCTATGTTAGAGAGTGGCGGTGAAGTTTTTATTGAACAGTTTGACAGCTACCATAAGCAGACCTTCCGTAACAGAGCTTTGATAGCTACAAGCAGTGGTGTGCAGTCATTGACTATTCCTGTGGTAAAAAGTGAAGGTGGCAAAATGCTGATGAAGGATGTACGCATAAGCGACCATGGCGAATGGCGTCATCTGCATTGGAATGCACTGGAAACGGCCTATATGAACAGTCCGTTCTTTATCTATTATCAGGATGATTTGCGCCCTTTCTACGAAAAACGCTATGAATTCCTTCTGGATTTTAATATGGAGCTGACCCAAACCATTGCAGATTTAGTAGGAATGAAATGCAGTTTTAAAAGGACAGATGAATTTGTGGCAGAACCAGTGGAAGTTACAGATATGCGTGCTGCAATTAAGGGCACAACTATTCCTATGCCTGAAATAAAACCATATTATCAGGTATTTGCAAAAAAGAACGGTTTCCTAAAAGATTTAAGTATTGTGGATTTACTCTTCAATATGGGCCCCGAAAGCATTCTGGCACTTAAAAACCGTTTGTAATCTTTTCTATTACGGTTTCAGGATTAATGCTGTTCAGGCACCTGTAATCTCCATGACGGCAAGGCTTCTTACCGTAAATTGAACAGGGACGGCAGGCTAAATCTGCCTGAATGGAATCGCTCTCTTTCTGACCATATCCTGCAAAACCGGCAGCAGGGTGGGTGGCTCCCCAAATAGAGACCACTCTTGTACCGGCAACAGATGCCAGATGAGTGTTGGAAGAATCCATCGCCAGCATAACATCCAAATGGCTCATAAGAATAAGCTCTTCCTGCATATTCAACTGTCCGCCTACAATAGTTATTGATGGATATTTCTCCGTCCAGGTCTTTATCTGCTCTTGTTCCTTTCCGTATGCAAAGAGAAAAACTTTTGTGTGGGCTTTTTTGCATAGTTCAGCCACCACTTTTTCCATCTTCTCCAAAGGATATATCTTGCCTTTGTGGGCGGCAAATGGCGCAATTCCTATCCAGTGGCACTCTTTCTTTCCTGTAAACTGCTCTATCTGTGACAAATCGCCCTTGTTATTGCCAAATATGGATTTGAATGTAATATTAAAGTTGAACCCCAATTTCTGCAGTACGCTTTTGTATTTTTCTGTGGTGGGAAGTTGCGGAGTAAGGTTCTTGCAAAACTTCCTGGTCAGTTTCTGTCTTTGCAGGCGCCTTTTCTTAATAGAACGTACTTTTGTAAAAGAACCTAATGCAAATTTTGCCGATAGAATATTTGTTCTCAATACACCATGCAGATTTGCCACAGCATCAAAGTTCTTCACTTTCAGCTCTTTGTACAGCTTGTTTATGCCTGCCATTCCGTTGTAATCATGTTTTAGGTCAACACCCATAAATGTTACATTTGCAGGAAGCATTGCAAATACAGGGGCAAATCTCTTCTGGCTGAGTACAGTAAACTGTGTATTGGGATATGCTTCTGCTACAGAATGCACAATAGGCAACATCATTACAACGTCGCCTATGGCAGAAAAACGTATAATCAGTACGTTCTTAGGAGTCTTTTTATTTGTTTGAACCATTTTGAGCGTAGAGTACAGGATTCAAAGAAGGATCGTTGTACATCTTCATCTGCTTATAGACCTTCATATACTTCTTTCCGGCTTCCATATCGGCAAGCAGCATATCTATGGCGCTGGTCAGGTCTTTTTCCTGTTCAAGCAATACTGCAAGCTTTTCTGCACAACGGTTGCGCTGTTCTTCCGGACTGTCTTCTCTGTTAGCCTCAATACGCATGTGGTATATCTTAAGCTGGAGAATAGACAAGCGGTCTATAGCCCATGCCGGGCTTTCAGTGTTGATGGTTGCGTCTGCTTTTATTTCAACATTTGCAAACTTCTGCAGGAAATAGCTGTCTATCATCTCAACCAAATCTGTACGTTCCTGGTTGGAACGGTCTATTCTGCGCTTAATCTGAAGAGCTTCTACAGGATCAATGGCAGGGTCTCTTATAATATCTTCCAAATGCCACTGAACAGTATCAATCCAATTCTTTAAGTATAGATAAAACTCTATGCTTTTTTCCTGGAAAGGGTTATTGATAGGTGTATCTACATTATCAAACTGGTGATAATCATTTATTGCCTGATTGAAAATCTCTATGCTCTGTTTGCAAAATGTCATAATCGTGCTGTTTTAATTATATAATGTGCAAACTTACACATTTTTTCTGTGAAGTGAATGATTCTTGTATAAATTCCTATCTCCACTCTCTGATTTTAAGCATATCGCCCTCTTTGTATAGTGTGTACTTGGTTCGAGGATTTGAAATCGCTAACTACGGTTAGCGAAATTGACACCCAATTGTTAATACCTTGCGAAAACATTCAGAAAGAAGATTTTGACATCTCCTTATTCTTGGGATTAGGCTTCACACATCATATGATTATTGTTCGTAAAACCAATTCCCTTGCCGAGCATCTGTTCTACATTCGTCAAGCCCTTGCTTTTCGCATCAACTCATACTATGCGGAGAAGATACGCGGTGAGGTGTTAAAGAGAATATACGGACGAAAAGAGAATGTCTATTATCTCTTTTCGCTTGCCAATTATTCAAAGGCTATCTTATAGATTGGATAAATAGCAGGTACACAATGAATACCTGCTATTTATCATTTATCGTTTCTGCTCCTCTATAAATTCATCTATTTCCCCTAAATAACCAATTTCTTTAGGGAGTACAAACATATTGTTTGGATTTACATATTTTCTGAAATGGTCTTCAATATCGGATATTTTCAAATCTTCAATATTTGTATTAGTGTTGAATCCTACAGATTGGATATGACACACTCTCCAATTAGACAAGGCGTAGCTACCTAATGGTTTAGTGTATTTAGCTTTTGCCTTTATCTCTTTTGTTGCCATAAATACTACTGGCAATTCCTTTTCGTCTAGCAGTTTTTTAATTTGTGATATAGTAAAAATCTTACCTTTTAATACATTACTATACGCCCAAATAGCTACGGTATTATCTGAAACGATAATCTCTCTTCCACAGGGATGCACAAATGATTGGCCTCGCTTGTTTGTTTCTTTGCGAATAATTAATGGTATATCTTTATCTGCTATCCATTCCTCTATCAGATTATTCCAATTTTTGAGTACTTCATTGTCTATTTGAGGGTTATTCGGAGAATTACGCCATATTGTGCCTATCTCCTTAATTTTCATACGGATTTCTTTTCCTATCAAATCTTTTGTCGGCACAGATTTTTTTGGCTGCTTAGGAATTGTAGATTTAGATTGACCCGATATTAAAAACTGTATAGCTCGTTGAGGTAAAGATTGATAACTATATATTCTGCCCTCTTGATAACTCTTAGTTTCAATGACATTTGAAAAGACACGATAGAAATCAGCCTTTGTAAACTTGAATGTTCCATTCGGAGTATGAACAATAAATGAATCATCATCTTTCAAAGGTTCAATCAAATCAGCCTTGAAACATAATCTACTGCATGTATATTCTACCATATGCTAACTGTTATTACGTTTACTTCTACAAAGGTAATTCATTAGAATGATATTGGAGTCTTTACTTAATAAAAACCACTGCAGATAATATTTATTTCATGTATTATTTGTAATTTTGTTGATAAATAAAAAAAGTATATGAGCGATTTACACACATACGCCGAGGAGGTAAGTATTATAAAAGAAGCTATATTGCGTAGTCAGTACCGTGCAGCATCTTCGGCTAACAAAGAACAACTATCATTGTATTATGGCATAGGTTGCTATGTTTCAAATAACTCTCGTAAGGGCTTTTGGGGCAAAGGTGCAATAGAAACAATAAGTAAGCAACTACAAAAGGAGTTGCCCGGCCTTCGTGGATTCTCGGCAACGAACATAAAGAATATGCGTTCATTCTACGAAGAGTGGTCGCCTATTATAAATCGCCAGCCAATGGCTGACGAAAATAAAACGCTAACTGCAGTTAGCGATTCGGAGCTTAACGAGCAAATGTTGCTTATTGAAATTCGCCAGCCAATGGCTGACGAATTTAATTGGTCGGACTTTATTGCTATCGGTTTTAGCCATCATATTGAGATTATAACAAAAGCAAAATCATTAGAAGCCCGCTTGTTCTATATCCACGAATCAGCCACACGCTTTTGGAATAAATACACTTTAAGAGATTATCTCAAGGCTGATTTGTACAACCACCGAGGAATGCTCCCCAATAATTTCACCGATACAATGCCGAGTACAAAGCAGGCATTAAAGGCGGTAAACGCATTCAAAGATGAATACTTGTTGGATTTTATCAATGTTGAAGAACTTGATACACAAGATGAAGATTTGAATGAGCGTGTACTTGAAAAGTCCATTATGGATAACATCAAAAGGTTTATTCTGACCTTCGGACAAGATTTTATTTTCGTAGGCAACCAATATAGGTTGGAAGTTTCGGGAGAGGAAATGTTTGTTGATTTGCTTTTCTTCAATCGAGAACTAAACTCACTTGTTGCCGTCGAGCTAAAATCAGGGAAATTCCGTTCTTCATACTTAGGACAATTGAGTACATATCTGTCGGCTCTTGACACATATGTAAGGAAACCGCATGAAAACCCTGCAATTGGCATCCTGTTATGTCGCGATATGAACCAGTCGTTCGTTGAGTTTGCTATTCGAGACTATGACAAGCCTATGGGTGTTGCAACTTATAGAGCTACGAAAGATATGCCTGAACGATTGCGCAATGCACTACCCGATATTGAAGAATTAAAGAAACTACTATAAATAAGAACGCAGACGAAAGAAAATTATCATCATTATCTTTTCGTCTGCATTTCTTTTTGTACCTTTCGAAGGCATACGGCATTGGGGCACGTTTCTCAGAAGATATTGACGTTGCCATAGCCGAAGCATGGACATTGAAAGATAATCAGCTGAGGAAATCGAAGATAGTCTTATTACCATTCTTTCAACCATAAAATAACGTGAGTTCGTCGAACTCACGTTAACTATCTATCTCCACTCTCTGATTTTAAGCATATCGCCCTCTTTGTATAGTGTGTACTTGGTTCGTCCTGCAAGCTTAGCGGGTGTAATCTCCATTTCGCCAGTTTCTTGATTCCTTAAATTCTCTGCATCTTTTACATAATCCATAGAAAAACAATTAGAATCAAAATTAGTAGGCGATATGGCTACAGCATTGCCATCATAAACAAGTGTTGCTACATTCCTGTTTACAATGATTATAATCATTTCTCCCGGGTTATCATCGTAATAATGATACCATCCGGCAAAAATTAGTGCAAAACAGTCTTCGTTCAAATCTATCTTTCTAAAGTAGTTTGTGTCATTATCATCACCACTTAACCATCTGGTGGTTGTTAAATAATCATAACCAAATCTTTTAAGTAGTACCGTGTCGTGATTGTCCACTATTGAGATTTGTTCATAAAGATGATTGTCATTCTCTGTCTCACCTTCGCCTCCAATGATTTGTATATTGCATCTATAGTTATTGTTCGAAGTGTTAATGGAAAAAGAATGATAAATAGGAAATGTGTGCGATGATAGCACATCTTCAGATGGTTGTCTGTCAATTTCTA
>JAGCKJ010000048.1 GCA_017647575.1 Bacteroidaceae bacterium
AGATAGAATACCATTGAGCCGACAGTGTGTCCCGGTACAGCTATAGCTTCTACCTTTACATCTCCCAAATCGAAAATATGACCTTCGTTATAGAAACTGTACTTTTCTTTTGGAAAGCGTGCAGCCATTTGTGCAAAATCATCTTCAGGTAGTGCAAAATGTACATCTTCATCTAAATATGCAGGAAGCATACCTGTATGGTCACCGTGGTTGTGAGTAAACGTAATGGTTAATGGTTTGCCATCTATACGTTCCGCTACAAGCTGTTTCAGGGACTCTTCTGCATTATCTGCCCAATTTATTCTGTTGGAAAGGTCTATAAGCAGAGCCTTTTCTTTGCCAACTATCAGGTAGATGTCTGAACAGTTGTTAAAGTGGGTCTTGTTACCCTGTTCGTCAAACTGCTCTCCACCGGGATATTCAGAGTTGAAATCCTGAATGTGATAGACGTTGTTGTCAATTACCTTAATAGTGTAAGGACCAACTTCTGTACTTTTGGTTGGGCCATTACAAGCCGTGCACAGTGCTAAAATCACTGCACATGCATACAGATATAGATGTTTGCACATAATATTCAGATTTTAAGAGACCCTTTATTTTACCAATGAAAGGGCTTTCTTCAGCAATTTCTTTGAAGGTGCTTCAGGAAGATCAGATGGAATCAGGTACCAGCGTACTGTCCAGCTTAGCTCTTCACCAGCCTTTAAAGTGGTGTATGCACCCTGTTCTTCAATTTCAACGAAAGTCTTGCCAGGGTTTGCGTAGATCTGAATTTCACCTTCTGCAGGAGCTGGTTCATCTGCTGCAAGATCCTGGAATTTCTTTACAAACAGCATACCGTTGTCATAGAAAGCAAGCCATCCCTTACCGTCAATGTTTACCTTACGGTTTGAGTTTGATTCATCCAGTACATACCACAATGCCTTCTGTTCAGCTACAAATGGCAGACCCTCCATGTTGTTGGCCGGTGTAGCCTCTGTTGCATCGCAGAACAGGATACCACCGTTTGGTACTCTTGAAATTTCCCATGGTGCAACCTTACGTTCTTCACCTGATTCGTTGATGATGGTGTAGGTGATAACTATAGCCTGATCTTTTGCATCGGTTGTAATCTCTTTGCGGATTCTGTAACCAAAGCGCTGTGATTTGCTGCCGTTAAGTACAAGTGTGTTGCCCTTGATTTCTGCTTCGAAAGGTTTTGTATCATATTCTGCTACCGGAGGCCAGTTCCATTCTGACTGTGGGCTGGTCCAGAATGTGCTGCCGAATGAATTGGCTGCTCTGGTCTGTGACAGTACCTCTGAATCATTGTATTTGTATGATACAATTTTACCGCCCTTGGAAGCATCGACTGTCATGGTTACGTTTCCTAAAGTGAGGCTGTATTTGCCATCTTCTGTACTACTGATTGTCTGGGCTGATGCTGAGATTCCACCCAGTGAAACTGCTGCAAGCAGTGATAGAATTACTTTTTTCATTGTTTATATTTTTAGTTTAATAATACCTTATCTAATCATATAGATTGTAAAAGTACGTAATCATTTTGATAAATGTGTAGTGTGTCTTAAAATAGATGTTAAAAAATGATAAATACAAGGTGAAACTCTTTTGAGAAATAAAATTTGAATTTATATTTGTAACGATTACAAAAATGAAATAATTGTAATTGCTGTGATTTTAAACTTTGAAAAATTTACTAAATGAAAATTCGTATGAAGAAATTATTCAATTATGTAGCTATAACAGTTTTGGCTACCACATTAATATCTTGTGAAGATATATTCACTGATAGAGACGATCGTTTTGACAGTGCTACTTTTGTTTTTGAATCTACATCAAGTCTGGATTTA
>JAGCKJ010000049.1 GCA_017647575.1 Bacteroidaceae bacterium
AAAGTTCAGAGTGTAGTCTTCAAGGAATGAACAACCCTTTTCAAGACCCTGGTTCATAATCCATAGTGTGCGGCATAGACAAGCTGTCTTCCAGTCACCCTCTGCACCAAAACCATAACCTTCTGCCATCAGACGCTGTGATGCAAGACCAGGAATCTGGTCAAAGCCCAGGAAGTTAGGATCGTTAATATCTGCACCACCTAAGTCATCAAAATTGGTGGTAAATGCTGTTGCACCTTCATCTTTCAGAACGCGGCGCAGAGCTATTTCAGCTTTTGCTGCATTTTTTACCTTTTCCCAGTAAACCTCTTCACCACTTTCGTCTATTTTAATGGTGTAGAGCTGCTTGTATTCTTCTACTAAAGCATCTGCTTCTGCATCTGTAACCTTCTTGAAGTAGTCCATCAATGAAGAAACTGGGTAGTAATCTACGTGATAACCCATGCGCTGTTCAAATTCTACACGGTCACCATCGGTAACTGCTACATTGTTCATGTTCATACCGAACATCAGACAACGTACGTTGTGTGCATCTGCTTTACCTGCTGCAGCACGACTCCATACAGCAATCTGTTTCTGAGCTTCCTGGCTCTTCCAATGTCCTACAACAACCTTGCGAGCTACACGCATACGTGTGCAGATATGACCAAACTCTATATCACCATGAGCACTCTGGTTCAGGTTCATAAAGTCCATATCTATTGAATCCCAAGGAATATCTGTGTTGTACTGTGTATGGAAGTGGAGGAGTGGTTTCTCAAGAGCTTGCAAACCCTTAATCCACATTTTAGCAGGACTGAAAGTATGCATCCAAGTGATAATACCAATACACTTTTCGTCGTTGTTTGCAGCCTTCATAACTGCTTCAACCTCCTTACTGCTGTTTGCAGTACCTTTATATACTATCTTAACCGGAATATTTCCACTGTTGTTAAGACCCTCTACCATCTCTTTTGAATGGCCGTCAACTGCAACCACTGCATCGCCTCCGTAAAGAAGCTGTGCGCCGGTTACCCACCATATTTCATAATTTTCAAAAGCTTTAATCATAATAGTTTACTTTTTTTTCTGTCCGTAATATGCATTAGGACCATGTTTGCGATTAAAATGCTTCTCAATAAGAAGATTATTCATAGTAAGGTTTGGATTAACACCGTATGCAATGTAAGCCATTTTGGCTACTTGTTCCATAACAACTGCGTTGTGAACGGCATCGTTTGCATCCTTACCCCAAGAGAACGGACCGTGGTTTTTTACCAGCACACCAGGAGTGTGAACGGGGTTCATTCCTTCAAATCTCTTAATGATAACATTACCGGTTTCAAGTTCATATTCACCTTTAACCTCTGCTTCTGTCATATCGGCAGTGCAAGGTATGGCTTGGTGAAAATAGTCGGCATGAGTAGTTCCTATGTTCGGAATATCCTTGCCGGCTTCTGCCCATGCCGTAGCATAGGTGGAGTGGGTGTGGACCACTCCTCCTATCTCCGGAAATGCTCTATAAAGTGCCAGATGGGTAGGGGTATCTGAAGATGGATTCAGATCGCCCTCAATTATG
>JAGCKJ010000050.1 GCA_017647575.1 Bacteroidaceae bacterium
ACCATATGTGGATGCATCTGAGATCATTTTAGGCAGTGCATCCAAAGACTCACCCATTTCCAAAGTCATAAACGCCGGAATGATCTGCTGAAGACCCCACATCAAAATACCGGCAACCACAGGAACCACAGCAACTACACCTACATACAGTCCTGCAAACAGCGGGATCAGTAAATGCAGATTCCATTCTATACAAATTGGAATCAACACGAGAAAATATACCTGATCCGGGAACATTCTTGCCATCGAAATATACAGCACCAACATCATAGATCCCATAAGCAGCGAGCCAATCAGAGATGCTTGAAAAATATTATATACGCAGATTCCTAAGGCAATCAATACGCCGCAGCGGCTGGGTAGCAATGTAGAAACCAGTGCCAACACCAGCTGAACCATTGCAGAATTAAATACACCATCCCCTACAAACGCTGCATTTCCGGTCATATTTCTGAACAATACAAAATACGCCAGAAACTTCAAAACAATTTTAATGTACAACTCATATCTTTTAAGATATTTTGAAACCAGGCCTCTGACCTGAAATAATACTGATAAATTCATCCGTATAACTCCTTACTCTATTTCATTGATCTGTTCCAATAAATCATAGTACTGGTCGATCCTCTTTTTCGCTTTATCGTAGCGATTTCCGTGAACCACCGCTGTAATACCGGATACAACCATCAGCAGTATCAAATATCCAACTAAAGCATTGATCACAAAGCCTGTATAATCGTAATGCAGCAGATCAACGCCTTTCACATAGAACTCATCTACCGCATAATAAACCAGATAAGCAGCATAGAACACTGTCAGCCATATTTTGCTTTTTAGCTTTTCGATACCAACATAGTCCTTTTTATAATAACGCTTAGCAAAAGAATCGCGTCTCAGATCGGCTGACTCGTATCCTGCGGCCTGAGTCATCATCCGAATTTTCTCTTTGTTAATCATTTTCTCTCCAATCTATCGAAAGGCATACCTCTCGAATTTATCCCTTATTGTACCATAATCTCCCCCGAAAATACAAGGCTTTCTATTCATTTTTAACAATTCCGATACGATTCCCTGTAAGCTCATCATAAATTAAAAAGGATATCTTCCAAACTTGAAAGATATCCTTTTATTACTTATTTAACTTATTGTCCCTGATTCACAAATCAGATGTTCAGAAGCTCGCTGTATACCTTCAGCGCGCCATCGGTATCGTGAGCCAGTACACGCTTAGCCAGAACCTTACCCAGCTGTACGCCTTCCTGATCAAAGCTGTTGATATTCCATACAAAGCCCTGATACATAACCTTGTTTTCAAAGTGAGACAGCAAGGCACCCAAAGATCTGGGATTCAGCTGATCGCCAATGATGATACTGGAAGGACGACCACCTTCAAAGTTCTTGTTGCGATCAGCATCGGCTTTACCACAAGCAAAGGCTACGATCTGAGCTACCACGTTGGCACACAGTTTCTGCTGGCTGGTGCTGTCTTCGATGATCACGTCATTTTCCATCTGATTGTTCTTAAAACCAACAAACTGCAGGGGAACAATATCGGTACCCTGATGCAGAAGCTGATAGAAAGAATGCTGACCATTGGTACCGGGCTCGCCAAAAA
>JAGCKJ010000051.1 GCA_017647575.1 Bacteroidaceae bacterium
CGTAAGTAAGACTCTCTTGAGGAAAAAGTGTGGGGCCAACCAAAATGGATTGGCTCCATTTTTTTTGATATTCCGTCAGTTTACACTAATTTCGCAACATACATAAATAATATATATAATGAATGGAAAACTTGTATTAAACATTGCCATATTAGGTAGCAGATATTTCATTGGCAGATTTTGGTAGAAAAGAGATTGAGATTGCAGAGAAAGAGATGCCTGGCCTGATGGCTCTGCGTGAAAAATATGCAGAAAGCCAGCCATTGAAGGGTGCCAGAATTATGGGATCACTGCACATGACCATTCAAACCGCAGTTCTCATAGAGACACTTCATGCTCTGGGTGCAGAGGTGCGCTGGTGTTCATGCAATATCTACTCTACACAGGATCACGCAGCAGCAGCTATTGCAGCAGCAGGTACAGCAGCTGTCTTTGCATGGAAAGGTGAAACCCTAGCAGAATATTGGTGGTGTACACTGCAGGCACTCAATTTCCCCGAAGGACCTAATATGATAGTAGATGATGGTGGCGATGCTACTCTGATGATACATTTAGGTGTTAAAGGTGAAAAAGATGCTTCTGCTATTGAATACAATGCAACATCTGCCGATGAACAGGAACTTCTTGCAATCCTGAAAAAGGTTGCTTCTGAAAAAGGAAACGGATACTGGAGCGGTATGGCATCACAGATAAAAGGTGTCAGCGAAGAGACCACAACCGGTGTGCATCGTCTGTATCAGATGCAGCAGCGCGGCGAACTGCTCTTCCCTGCATTTAACGTAAACGATTCAGTTACCAAAAGCAAATTCGATAACCTGTATGGTTGCCGTGAATCGCTGGTGGATGGTATTAAACGTGCTACCGATGTGATGGTTGCCGGTAAGGTGGCTGTTGTTTGCGGTTATGGCGATGTAGGTAAGGGTTGCGCACAGAGCCTGCGCTCTTATGGTGCCAGAGTTCTTGTAACAGAGATAGACCCAATCTGTGCATTGCAGGCGGCAATGGAGGGCTATCAGGTGGTAACAATGGAAGAGGCTGCTCCTATGGGTAATATCTTTGTAACTACCACAGGTAATATAGATGTAATTACAGTTGAACATCTAAAGCAGATGCCAGATCAGGCAATTGTATGTAACATAGGACACTTTGATAGTGAAATTCAGGTTGAAGGCCTGAAAAATATCGATGGAATCAGGGTTCAGAACATAAAGCCACAGGTAGATAGCTATATCTTCCCGGATGGTCACAGAATAATTCTTCTGGCAGACGGTCGTCTGGTAAACTTAGGTTGTGCAACAGGGCATCCAAGCTTTGTAATGAGCAACAGCTTTACCAACCAGACACTGGCGCAGATAGAACTCTTCAACAAAAAGTACGCAACAGGTGTATATTGTCTGCCAAAACATCTTGACGAAGAGGTTGCACGTCTGCATCTGGAAAAGATAGGTGTACATCTGACACGTCTTACACAGGCTCAGGCCGATTACATAGGTGTTTCAGTTGACGGACCATACAAATCGGAAAATTACAGATATTAAGATGAAAACACAGCAGGTAAAGACTGTAACGGTATATGGCGCCTCCAGCCCGAACATAGATTCCGGCTATATGGATGCGGCAAAGAGGTTGGGGCAGATATTTGCTCAATCCGGTATCCGTATAGTGACCGGTGCAGGCAGTACCGGTCTGATGGCTGCTGTAGAAGATGGCGCTCTTGAAGCGGGCGGCGAAGCTATAGGCATAATACCAACCTTTATGGTACGTGAAGGGTGGATGCACAATTCTCTGACTCAGGTTATAGAGACAGAAGATATGCATAAACGTAAAGAGCTTATGGCGCAGATGGCAGATGCTGTGGTGGCACTGCCGGGTGGTCCCGGAACATTTGAAGAGCTGATGGAGATAGTAACATGGAAAATGTTGGCACTGTTTGATAAGCCAATAGTGATACTTAATACAAATGGTTACTATGAACCGTTGCTGAATATGTTGCATAAATCGGCTGAATGTGGATTTATGCGCAGCGAATTTCTTAATGCATGGGTAGTGGTTGACAATCCTGAAGATGTGTTGCCGGCTATAAATTCTGCTCTGGAGTGGAATCCGGGAGTGGATAAATATCAGAAGTGCTGATGGAAAGAGTAGCTGTTATGGATGTACTGTATGATGATTGGGTGGTAACTCTCCTGATTGTATCGTTTGTTCTTTTCTCCATAACAGTAGGCTCGGATTTGTCACAGGTGGAAAAATCACTGCGCTCCATGTTTAACTTCAAGAAGTCAGATGGTCAGCTGGTATATACCCCTCTGTCACTGTTTGGTCTGATTCTTGCTACACTCCATTCTGCTCTCTCTACAGGAATACTGGCATACATTTACAGAGGTCAGGGTGTTGCAGGGTATTCTGAAACTCCGTTGCAATCGGTATTATCTCTCTCATTGCTGGTGCTATTGTATATAGTTGCAAAGATAGTTCTGTATATAATTGCCAATGCAGTTGTTTGTAGTAAATACTATATGCCGGCCCAACACTTTAGGTGGAGTAGTTTTTATATTATGGTAAATGCCGTTTTAGGAGCGGTGGCATTGTTGCTGTCACTTTCTGTGATATATTTGAAGATTCCGCTTATAATAGCCCTGTTTTTCTATGTTTCAATAGCTATATTGTTGGAAATAGGCGTGTTATTTAAATTGTTTTCTGCCTTTTTCAAGAAAAAGTGCTCTAAATTAGTTTTTTTTATCTACCTTTGCGCCCTCGAAATCGCACCATGCTTTTTGATGTGGTTTTTGTGAGGTAACAAGTTGAATAATTCTTATTTTTAAGAGCTTTGAAGATACATAAAATTCTCATTTCGCAGCCGCAGCCGGCTACCGCTAAGTCGCCCTATTTTGATTTAGTGGAAAAGTATGGAGTTGAATTGGATTTCAAACCATTTATTCGCGTTGACAGTCTTACAGCAAAAGAGTTCAGACAACAGAAAGTCTCTATTCTTGATCATACTGCTATTGTCTTTACTTCAAGACATGCTGTAGATCATTTCTTTAATCTCTGTAAAGAATTGCGTGTAACGATTCCGGATGATATGAAGTATTTCTGTATAACAGAGACTGTAGCTTTGTATATTCAGAAGTATGTTCAGTACAGAAAAAGAAAGGTCTTCTTTGGTACCACAGGAAAGGTGGATGGTCTGATGACACCAATCCTTAAACATAAGAATGAAACCTATTTTATACCTGTTTCAAATGTTCATACAGGCGAACTTACAGCACTGCTTGATAACGGTAAGATTAAACATTCTGAGGCTGTTATGTACAGGACTGTTAGTAATGAAATGAAGCCTGAAGAGCTTAAACAGTATGATATGATGGTGTTCTTCAGTCCTGCAGGTATAGAATCATTGAAAGCAAATGATCCTAATTTTCAGCAAGGTGATATAGTTTTTGGTTGTTTTGGTGCAGCTACAGCAAAAGCTATTCGCGATGCAGGTTTCAGACTTGATATAGAAGCCCCGGTTGAGGGTGTGACATCAATGCCTGCAGCAATCAATCTTTATCTTTCAAAGAACAACGATTAAACAAAAATCAGTATATTTGGGCCTTAGAAAACAAAGCTGTTTCAATCAGCCTGTTTTTTAAGGCTTGTTTTATTAATTATGTCAGAAAATTTTATCTTTCCTAAATCAGAAAAACTCTGTAGTGACAAACTTATAGACAGATTGTTTACAGAGGGCGACAGGAGTATAGGCGTGTTTCCTGTGCGTCTGGTTTTTCTACAGTTGCCGGAAGATGAATTTTCAGGCGTAAATGTAATGGTATCGGCTTCAAAACGCCATTTTAAGCGTGCAGTAGCAAGAAATAGAGTTAAGCGTCAACTTCGTGAATATTACAGGCTTAATAGTAACAATATAAATCAGGCTCTGAAGACTAATGGTAAGGGATTGTTGCTGGCGCTTATCTTCACTGACAGTAAATTATGGGGCAGCGAAAAACTTGGAAAAAGGCTCGATTCTGCATTTGAAAAATTACTCTCATCAATAGAAAACAGTGCTAATTTTTAAACCAGATAAAGATGGGTAATCTGTTAAATAAAATTGGTAAGCTATTATCCTTCCTGCTTATCCTTCCAATAAGATTTTACAGATTGTGTATTTCACCTCTGCTACCCCCTTCATGCAGATTTACTCCAACCTGTTCTCAGTATGCAATTGAGGCATTGTCCAAACACGGACCCTTTAAAGGCCTCTATCTAACTGTAAAGCGTTTGTTGCGTTGTCGTCCAGGTGGAGGCTCCGGCTACGATCCGGTTCCTTGAATAGTTTATGAAAATCTTAGATATACATACTCATAATCTGGCAGCCACAGATGCTTTGATTTCTGTTTCTCCGGATTCTCTCCCTCAGCAGGAGAATCGTCTCTTTTCTGTAGGAATACATCCATGGAATACCGAATCTGTATCGCAACAGGAATTTCAGGCGCTGGAAAGAGCTGCTATTAATAGTAATGTTTTAGCTATAGGCGAATGTGGCCTGGATCTCCTTAGAGGTGCTCCTGTGGATATACAGAAGTGTGTATTTGAATTTCATATAGCTTTAAGTGAAAAATATCATAAACCATTAATAATTCATCAGGTAAAAGCATTGCAGGAGATCTTATATTTGAAAAAAAAGTTTCATCCTGCACAGCCATGGCTTATTCATGGATTTCGTGGAAAACCTGAAACAGTAAGGCAATTAATTTCTAATGATTTGCACTTCTCGATTGGAACTAAAACTCCTATTGAAACAATTGAAATAATACCGATGGAATGGCTGTTTTTGGAATCTGATGACACTAACGATTTCCAGAATCTTATTTGTAAGGTATCTGTAATCCGGGGTGTCTCAACTGATGAACTGGATGCAATTTTGAATGATAATAACAAGCGTTTTCTCTCTCTGTAACCGCTATTAAAAATAAAAAATTAATAGTGTCTAATTTGCACTATATATTTTTGATTTGTACTTTTGCTGCCCATTCTAAGAAATAAATAACTTAAATCATAATTGTAATGACAAATTTTGTTGAAGAACTCAAGTGGCGTGGCATGATACATCAGATGATGCCAGGCACAGATGAACTACTAGCAAAGGAGCAAGTAACAGCATATGTAGGATTTGATCCTACTGCCGATTCATTGCATATCGGCCATCTTTGCAGCATAATGATTCTCCGTCATTTCCAGAGATGCGGTCACAAGCCTCTGGCTTTGATTGGCGGTGCAACCGGTATGATTGGTGACCCAAGCGGTAAATCACAGGAGCGAAACCTGCTTAATGAACAGACTTTGAAGCACAATGTGGATTGTATCCGTAAACAGTTATCAAAGTTCCTTGATTTTGACAGTGATGCGCCAAACAAGGCAGAACTTGTAAATAACTATGACTGGATGAAGGATATCACATTCCTTGATTTCTCAAGAGATATCGGTAAGCATATAACTGTCAATTACATGATGGCCAAAGAGTCAGTTAAAAAGCGTCTCAATGGTGAAGCACGTGATGGTCTTTCATTTACAGAGTTTACCTATCAGTTGCTTCAGGGATATGATTTCCTCTATCTTAACCAGAATAAGAACTGCAAATTGCAGATGGGAGGTGCCGATCAGTGGGGTAATATTACAACAGGTTCTGAATTGATTCGCAGAATTTCAGGTGCAGAGTGTTTTGCTCTGACTTGCCCTCTTATTACAAAATCAGATGGTACAAAGTTTGGTAAAACTGAAGGCGGTAATATATGGCTGAATCCTGAATATACATCGCCCTATAAGTTCTATCAGTTCTGGCTGAACGTAAGCGATGATGATGCAAAGCGTTATATAAAAATATTTACAAATATTGAACGAGAAGAGTGTGAGGCTCTAATTGCAGAACACGATGCTGCTCCACATCTAAGATTGTTGCAGAAGCGTCTGGCAAAGGATGTAACATGCATGGTTCACAGTGAAGAGGACTACAAGGCTTCAGCAGAAGCATCTACAATACTATTTGGTGGTGGTTCTTCAGATGAACTAAAGCAGATTGATGAAGATATGCTTCTTTCCGTTTTTGAAGGTGTTCCTCAGTTTAGATTCAAACGCGAATTGCTTTCTCAGAATATTAAGGCTTCCGATTTTCTTACAGACAACTGCCCTGTATTCTTCTCAAAGAGTGAAGCAAGAAAGATGATGCAGGGTGGAGGTGTGTCTATCAATAAAGAGAAGACTTATGACCACTCTCGTCCATTTACTGAAGCCGATCTTGTAGATGACAGATACATAGTATTGCAGAGAGGAAAAAAGAACTACTATTTGCTTGTTGCAGAATAAATAATTCTTATCTTTGCACCTGAATCCCGAAAGGGATGAATGATTGTCGTATGGTGTAATGGTAGCACAACAGGTTTTGGTTCTGTTTGTCGAGGTTCGAATCCTCGTACGACAACGTAAAAGAGTTTGATTTGATGTCAAACTCTTTTTTTATGCTGATAAAGTAGGAATAATCCATATATAGCCTCAGAATAGTCTGTAGCCCATTTTTAGGACACAAATCTTAATGTTTCTGTCACAAATATTAATAGTTAATAAAAGTTAAATAGGCTTTCGGGAACAAATCTTAATCATTATGACACTTTTCTTAATCTTACTCCCTGGCAATAGGCATATCTTTGCACTGTAAGTTTTCATGCATATACATATTTGGTTAGTAATTGACTTTCGTGAAGTGCCCCGCCATGTCTGTGATAAGATCCGGCAGTGAGCGCAAAAAAAAAGAGTGCAGAGGCGCTCTTTTTTTTGTTTTACAGCAAAATGGTGTCAATTTTTACTCCTGAAAGTGTTAAATTCCCTTCTAAATAGGCAAAATCACCTCTTTTTATTTAAAAAAAAGAAGAAATGTATATTACAAATGAAAAAATTCGTTAACTTTGACCACTTTCGTGTGTGAATAATTAGTGTATAACAATATAAAGCGAAACATAATATGAAGAAACGTTATCTATTTCCCGCAGATTACATGGCAGATCCATCTGTACATGTATTCAATGACAGAGTTTACATTTACCCATCACATGACTGGGAATGCAATAATGTAAACAATGATAGTGGCGATGAGTACATCATGAAAGATTACCATGTATTGTCAACAGACGATGTTATGAATGGCGAAGTAGTTGATCATGGTAAAGTTCTTGATTTACAGGATATTCCATGGGCTGGTCGTCAGTTGTGGGATTGCGATGTTGCTGAAAAAGATGGAAAGTATTACATGTATTTCCCAATGAAAGACCGTAATGAAGTATTCCATCATGGTGTTGCAATAGCAGATAATCCAGCAGGTCCATTCATACCTCAGCCAGAACCAATCCCTGGTAGTTACAGTATTGACAACTGCGTTTTCAAAGATGAAGATGGTAGCTACTATATGTACTTTGGAGGTCTGTGGGGTGGACAGTTACAGTCATATCGTGATAACAAACCGGTAGAAGATCCTGCAGTGAACAATACTCCTGACAGTCCAAATCTTCCACACGGAAGTGAGCCATCATTGCCAAGCCGTATGGTAAAAATGAGTGATGATATGCTCCAGTTCGCAGAAGAACCAAAACCAATTCAGGTTGTTGATGAAAACGGCAATCCATTGGCAGCAGATGATCCACACCGCTTCTTTGAAGCAAGCTGGATGCACAAATACAACGGTAAGTACTATTTCTCATATTCTACAGGTGATTCTCACCTATTGTGCTATGCAACTGGTGATAACCCATACGGTCCTTTCACATATCAGGGCGTTATTTTAACTCCTGTTGTAGGTTGGACTACCCACCATTCAATTGTGGAGTATAAGGGTAAATGGTATCTTTTCCATCATGACAGCGTTCCTTCAGGTGGTAAAAACCACTTGCGTAGCTTGAAGGTATGCGAATTGGAATATGATGCAGAGGGTCGAATCAAGACTATTGAAGGAATTGACTAATTTGATAGAATAGAATTATTAACCGGATTTTATGTATAATTACCTATTGAACATAGCGGTGCTCTTCCTGATGATTTTTGGAATGGAACAGCTTGCAGCAATTAAGGCGATGTTCGCAGATAAGTTTCTGGTAGGTGCAGTTGATGCTGAAAATTATATAGTAGGTGGTAAAATTCGAAAGTCAGATTTTGTTAACAGAACTAGAACTAAGAGTACTTCTTGATAATATGTTTTGGAAGGCAATAAAATGAGAATAACAATCCGGGACTGCTTTATATATATTATATAAGGTGGTTTCGGATGAGCAATTGCATATAATAACAACAAATAATTAACTAACTAATGAAACAAAAAAGTTCTAAAGCGAACCGTTCAAGTTTTCTTGGAATTGTTTGTATGACAGCAGTTGTAGTCTTTGGACTATCTTCTTGTCGTCCGGATTATGATCTGGATACAACAATGCCGGCTAATTTGGGTTCCAGCATTTACGAATTCCTTCAGGATGAAGGTTTTGACACTTATGTCCAGTTAATTAATGACCTGGGCTATAAGGACGTTTTGGCAAAGACTGGTAGTAAAACTCTCTTTGTAGCTGATGAGGCTGCAGTACAGCGTTTCTACGAGTCAGGTGTTTTCACGAAAGCGAATGGTGATCCTGTTACATGCTATGAGGATTTAAGCCTAGCACAGAAGAAGATGATTCTGTATGGTTCAATGTTGAACAACGTTTACCAGGCAGCATCTTTGTCAACTACAGAGGGTCCTACTATTGGTAGAACAATGAGAAGAGAGGCATCAAACTCTATTTATGACACTCTTCCTATGCTGTCAGTAGAGGATATGCCAATTAAGAAACTGTCTCAGGCAGGTACAGACTATTGGTCAAATTACAGAGCTGAAGGTAAGAAGATTATGACCTTTGCCGGTGATATGACACAGAAACCGATGGTTATTTTCACTCCTAAATTTATGGAGATGAACAAGATTCTTGATGATGACTTTGATTTCTTGTTTAATCAGGGCAGTTATGGTGACAGACCTAGTCGTCAGGCAAATGATGTAACTGTTAACGGTGTAAGAATACTTAAACAAAACAACAGATGTTTTAACGGTTTCGTACATGTAACAGAAGATGTTATCTATTCATTGCCTAATATGTCTGACTATCTTAGAATGAGTGAAGGCGTAGAGGTATATAATGCTCTGTTGCAGAGATTCAGTACACTTGAATATGTAGGAACAAGCGTTATGACTGAATTGAAGAACCTGTTGAATAATCAGGAACTGGATTCAGTTTATGAATATCGTTTCTTCTCAGACAGAAACAGTTATGATGCAGTATTTGATTATACATATGATGGTATCCGTTACAGAGAGAGCAAGTTGCTGAAGTTCGACCCAGCATGGAATGGCTATTATGTTAAGCCTATGGGTTCTACAACTGCAGATGTTGCTATGCAACAGGATATGGCAGTAATGCTGGTTCCTTCTAACGATGCTATGATGGAATGGTGGACCGTTGGTGGTGGCGCCGTAATGAGAGAGAGCTTCGGTGTATTGGATAGGATTCCTGCAACAACCGATGAACTTATTGCAGATATGCAGGGTCTTCCTGATGATGTTGTAATTGAATTGTTGGTTAACAATCAGTTAAGTTCACTTGTTGGATCAGTTCCTTCAAAGTTCAGCGTAGTATTGGACGATGCACGTGATCCTATGGGTATTAAAACTGAGCATGTTGACAAAGTGGCAATGTGCTGTAATGGTGCTATCTACTTCACCAATAGGGTGTTCAGCCCTGCAGCTTATCGTGCAGTATCTTATCCTGCACTTGTTCTGGATAACCTGGAAATTATTCACTGGGCTATTGAAAAGTACCACTTTGATGACTATCTGAAGTCAATGTCAGTACAGTATAGCTTCTTTATTCCAACTGTACAGAACTCTTCAGATCCTAACTTAAATGGTAAGCTTATGCATATCAACCCACTGTCATTTGGTATTGCATCAAAGAACAGCCTGGGTGAAACTATTGGTCAGGTAGCAGTATTCTCATACGACAACAAGCTGGCTACTCCTGTAACAGCTGATACATACGAATATAACTTTACAACTGGCGAAATAGGTGCGTTGGTAGAATCACGCATCTCAAGTGATGCTGTAGAAAGTATTCTTTCAGACCTTCTTGATTACCACATCGTAATTGGTTTGGTTGAAAGTTCAGATTACGACTTCTATCAGACAAAGGGTCGTGGTACCGTTAAGGTTGGTCGTGATAATCTTGACAGCATCCGCTATGTATATGGTGGTTTCGATCTTGACAGCGACAATCCAGTACCTGCAAATGTAATCGCTCGTTATGATATGATCTCTAGCAGCGATGGTAACGGTATTGCATACATCATTGACCGTCCAATCCAGACTTCAAGAAGAAGTGTTTATGATATCCTGTCAGACACTCAGAACTATCCTGAGTTCGAAGAGTTCTACAAGTTGATGCTTGCATCTACATCAGCTGACGGTAAGGATCGTATCTTTGAAACTACAATTGATGATTATGCAATTGGTAGTGCTAGAAATATTTCAGTGTTCAATACATATCACTATACAATTTACGTTCCAACAAATGAGTCAATCCGTCAGGCAATTAAGGAGGGAACTATCATGTCACCAGACTCAATTGAGAACTTCAGAAAGAGATATGAAGATATGTTAGATCGTTACGATCAGATGGCTGGTCCATATCCAGAACAGGCAGAGTTGATTCTTGCTGAATATGAAGCTGATATGGCAAAGTACTCAATTGAAGCTACCGGTGCTGAAGTTAAGGATTACAACCATAATACTCACTGTAACTATTTGGCAGAAAAGATTATGGATTTTGTTAAGTATCATATTCAGGATAACTCAATTTACATTGGTGGCGAATTCAAGATAGATCAGGATGATATCGATGCAGGTAAGACAGATAAATCTTACGAAACTGCATATCTGAACGCCGACAACCAGTTCGTAACATTGTCAGTAAGAGCTGATGATGAAGGAATCTACATCAAGGATGCAGCTGGTAACAATGTACTTGTTCAGAAGAATTATGGTCAGTCAGGTAAAGCATTATACAACATCATGTGTCGTGAATACGTTTATGATGTTGCTCCTGACGCGATAGCAGCATTGACTAAGTTGTACACCTCTTCTTATGCTGTTATTCACCAGATTGATAAACCTTTAATCAGCACAAAATGAAGAAGATAAATAATTTTATATATAGAGTAGCTTCTGTATTAGCTTTTGCTTCTCTGCCAACATTGGCCTTTTCACAGAAAGCCGGCGATGTCATTAGTGGTATCGTTGAAGATAGTGAAGGTCCTGTTATGATGGCGAATGTGGTTGAGATGGATGAAACCGGTCGTATCGTGGCGCATGCTGTTACTGATATCAACGGTGAGTTCTCATTCCGTCTTCAGAACCCAAAGAATAAACTTACTATCACTTACGTAGGTTACGAAACAGTGGAACTTCCATTTGATAAGACCTACTTTAAGATTATGATGAGTGATGTAACAGAGATTCAGGAAGTTGTGATTAAAGCTGAAAGATATGCCGGTGGTTCAGGTCTGGCTATCCCTGAGAGAGAAATCTCTGGTGCAGCTGTAACAATTGATATGTCAGAATTTGATAACCTTGGTATCACTTCTGTGGATGAGGCTATCCAGGGTAGAATTCCTGGTCTTGATATCGTCTTCAACTCAGGTGACCTTGGCGCACGTTCTACAATGCACCTTCGTGGTGTGTCAACCATGACCGGTGACGCTAACCCTCTTATTGTAGTGGATGGTAACATCTGGCAGATTGATGCAAACGTTGCTAACAACTTTGACTATCAGAACCAGACTCAGAATACAGAAAAGATGTCTGAGCTTTTGAATATTAACCCTGAAGATATTGCCAGCATTACAGTACTTAAGGATGCTGCAGCAACAGCTATCTGGGGTGTGCAGGGTTCAAACGGTGTAATCGAAATCAAGACAAAGCGTGGTACTCGTGGTAAAACAAGACTTCAGTACTCATATCGTCTGAACGGAACATGGCAGCCAGAAGGTTATCGTCTGATGACCGGTGATGAATATACAATGTTCTTGAAGGAAGCATTCTTTAACCCTGAAATGAGTGAAACAGCTGGTGCAAATGCTCCTGAAATCAACTATGTACCTACATATTCAGAATATGAAATGTACAACAACAATACTGATTGGGTTGCTGCAGTTAAGCAGTTAGGTTTGCAGCACTCACATAACGTATCAGTATCTGGTGGTGGTGAAAAGGCTAACTTCCGTATTTCAGCAGGTTTTGACTCACAGGATGGTTCTGTAATAGGTCAGCACATGAATCGTTTTACAACACGTGTTGCATTTGACTACTTTATTTCAGATCGTATTACAGTTACCACTAACTATAGTATGACCTATACTAAGAACAAGCAGAATTCAGCAGCTATTTCAACAGCTATGAGAATGATGCCTAATATGGCTATCTATTATGAAGATCAGTATGGAAATCCAACAGATGATTTCTATTTCACACTGCCTTCAATCAAGTCTGATGAAATACCTAATATTACAAACCCTGTTGCACAGGCAGCTTTGGAGAAGAACTATTCAACTTCTCTTAGCGTGAACCCTGAATTCTCATTCAAGTACAATATCTTTGGTCTGGAAGATGGTCAGCACAGACTGACATACGATGGTCGTATCACATTCCAGATCCAAAACAGTGGTTCTGATTCATACAGCCCTGCAATTTTGACTGCAGGTGAATGGGCTGGTTCTAACAGTAACAGAATCAATACTTCATCAAATAAGAGTACAAATATCTCTACTACACATACATTGACATTTGTACCTTCATTCCAGAACAGAGATCACTCTGTAATGGCAATGGTTAGATATCAGATGAATGCTAACAACAGCAAGAACCAGAGCATGGGTATATATGGTGTTCCTTCAGGTTCATTCCAGTCAACAGCTCTTGATGGTGTTATCGATAACTTCTCAACAGGTGCAGGTCGTGGCCGTAGTTTGAACGGTACATTCTCTGGTCACTATGCTTACAAAGGAAAGTATATCGTTGACTTGACAGTTCGTGCTGACGGTAGCACAGCATTTGGTGATAAGCGTCGTTGGGGTGTATTCCCAGCATTGTCAGGACGTTGGAACGTTATTGATGAAGAGTTTATGAGAGCTCTTCCTTGGGTATCAATGTTGTCAGTACGTCCATCTTGGGGTATCACAGGTCAGGCTCCTGGTGGCTCAGACCTCTACTTCGCTAAGTATTCACAGGGCAACTCTTATCTGGGTACAACATCAATCTACCCACAGAACATTAGATTGTCAAATATGCAGTGGTCAGAGACAACTTCATGGAACTTAGGTTTTGATATAGGTGTTTTGGGTGATAAGTTGAGCGTTAACGTTGACCTCTATTCACGTCTTACAGAAAAGATGTTGCAGAATGGTTACAGTATTCCAACATCATCTGGTTTCTCAAGCCTTTCAGTAGCTAACGATGGTACAATGAAGAACCAGGGTTGGGAGTTGAATATCAATGCTAACCGTTTGGTACAGGTTGGTGACTTCAGTTTGAATGCAAACATTGCCTTCTCAGACAACACTAACCAGTTGCTGGAACTGAACCCAACAATTCTTGATAAGATGAACAACGAATTCGATTTCAACAACGGTAACTATTTGACATACGTTCAGTTGAAGAATGCATTCGGTTCAATCTACGGTTTCAAGTATAAAGGCGTATATCAGTATTCAGACTACTCAGAAGAAGAAGTTCCTGGCGTAAGCGGTCCTAATGCTCCTGTAGTAAGAGATAAGAACGGTAACGTTGTATTAACTTCTAAGGGTTTAACAAAGCCAATGATGTTCGCTTATGGTGAATCAGGTGCTGAATACCGTTTCGTAGGTGGTGACGCTATATATGAAGATATTAACTATGATGGTAACATCAACGAGCTTGACATTGTTTATCTAGGTAGTTCTCTGCCAAAGATGACCGGTGGTTTCGGCTTCAGAATCAACTACAAGAGATTCTCATGGAACAACCAGTTCAACTTCCGTTGGGGTAACAAGATTATCAACAAGGGTCGTATGAATGCAGAATCTATGTATAATACTGAAAACTCTTCAGCTGCTGTTAACTGGAGATGGCGTGTAGAAGGTGACGAGACTATCATGCCTCGCGCACTCTATAACTATGGTTATAACTTCTTAGGTAGTGACAGATATGTTGAAAATGGTGGTTTCCTTCGTTGGAACTATAGCCAGTTCTCTTATTCACTAAATCCACAGTGGATTAAGAATCTTGGTGTTCAGAACGTAAGTTTGAGCTGCAACTTCAACAATATCTTAGTGTTCACAAAGTACACAGGTTTGGATCCTGAAGTTGGTGTAGGTGGTGCAGGAAGCATGGCTACTGATAACGCACAGACACCTCGTGCCAAGCAGTTTACTTGTAGTTTAAGTGTTACATTCTAATTAATTCAGTCAGTAATTATGAAGAAGATTAAATCATTAGTTTATACAGCATTAATGACATCTGTCCTGTCACTAAGCTCATGTGCAGACTGGTTGACTCTGTTACCATTGAATGATGTGGTTCTGGAGAACTATTGGACAGAGAAGGCTGACGTTGAGAGTGTACTTTTGGGTGCCTACGCAGCATTGGAAACTGAAGCATGTATTACCAGAATGTCAATCTGGGGTGAAATGCGTTCAGATAATATAGTAGCCGGAAATAATCCTTCAACAGATATTCTGAACATAACAAAAGAGAATATCATGGAGACAAACTCTTATACTTCATGGGCTTGTTTCTACGATGTGATTAACCGTGCAAATACAGTAATTGAGTTTGCTCCACAGGTAGCAGAAAAAGACCCTAATTACCGTATATCAGAGCTGAATGCTAATATAGCAGAAGCAAAAGCAATCCGCGCATTGTCATATTTCTATCTGATCCGTGCATATAGAGATGTACCTTATGTAACAATCCCTTCTACAGATGATACACATGAATTTGTTGTACCTGCAGAAAAATTTGAAAACATATTGGATAGTCTTATTATAGATTTGGAAGATGTTAGAAAGTTTGCGGTTAACAAATATACCAACAAGAAGGCTAATACAGCTCGTTTCACCCGTAAGGGTATAGATGCTCTTCTTGCAGATCTGTATCTGTGGAAAGGCGATTGGGACAACTGTATTGCATCTGTTGACAGAATCATAGCAAACCGCGTTGAAGAGTATGAAGAGATTCTTGAAAAGGAACCTAATACATCAATCGTACTGTTCAACAATAAGTATCCACTTCTTTCAACTATCATTCCAGGTTCAGGTAACTATGGTAATGCATATAATGAAATCTTTGGTACTGGTAACTCTTTCGAAACTCTATTCGAGTTGGCATTCGAAGGTGGTTCAGGTTCAACAGAGAATACATTTATCCGTTCATACTACGCTGACAGAAGACAGAATGGTACCAGCATTGGTTATCTGAAGACTGAAGCAAGAGTTGCATCAAATGTCGGAACAGCTACAAACGTAGTATTTGAATCAGCCTACGATGGTAGAGCTTACGAATCAATGGATAGAGAAGGAACTGATAAGGGTATTACAAAATACGTTTATTCAGACTTGTCTTATAAGATTGATAATGCCGGAACTGTAACTGCATATAGCAGAACAGCTCGTGGTGACAACTCAGCTTCAACATGGATTATCTACAGATTTACTGATGCATTGCTGATGAAGGCTGAGGCACTGGTTCAGAAGGCAGCTTCAATTGATCCAACAGATGAAGAGGTTACAGATTCACTTAAGACTGTAAGAAGCGAATGTATGGCAGAAGCATTTGATTTGGTTAAGGTTGTAAACAACCGTGCTAAAGGTTATGATCTGAAGGAGATTGAGAGTGATGCTCTTAAGTATTCAGCATACTCTTCAAGCCCAACTTTGATGTCTGATCTAGTTTTAGAAGAGCGTCGTCGTGAACTTATGTATGAAGGTAAACGTTGGTTTGACTTAGTAAGAATGACACTGCGTTTAGGTAGTACAGAGATGCTCTCTTCATTGGTATTGGGTAAACATACTTCAAATACAAGCGCTATCAGCATCCAGATGAAGGATATGAATGCAATATTCTTCCCAATATCTAAGGATGAGCTTAAAATCAATACTTTGTTAAAGCAGAATCCTGCATACGAAGAAGATGAATTCATCCAGAAGAATTGATTTATGTGAGTTTAAATTAACGAGATAAAAATGATAAACGATATGAATAAATATTTCAATTCATTACGAAAGATAATGTGGGTTGTGTTGCCATTCTGTCTGACAGTTTCTTGTTCAGATGCTTGGGAGGCTCACTACTCAACAGATCAATCCGTATCGCAGAATAAGTCCCAAACTCTGGTGGAAAAGATTGCAGAATATGGAGAAGAGACTGATAAGTTTGTGCAGACATTGAAGACTACAATGTTTGTAAAAAACTCAGATACTATAATGTCTTATTATGACTATCTGAATTCAGATCAGGTTTATACAGTATGGGTTCCGCTGGAATCATCTATTTCAGAAGCGGACTGGGCTGAATATACAAACCCAAACAAGACATTGCAGCAGCATAAGGACGTAGGTCAGAAGTTTATTAAGAATCATATTGCACGTTACTCATATTCAATTGCTTATGAGGATGCAAAAGTGCGTATGTTGAGTAAGAAACGTTATTCATCTCTCGCAGGTGCAGATGCTACTTTCGCAGGTGTAGAGTATAAGACTAAGAACGTACCTTGTAAGAATGGTCTACTTCATTTCCTGGATGGTACTATTGAATACCTTCCAACAGTTTATGAGTACATTACTGAAGAGGAGTCATATAAAGACAATCTTGGTAAGTTCTTCCTGACTTATACTGTTGATGAGATAGACGAAGAACGCAGTATTGTGTCTGGTGTTGACGATAATGGTGAACCTATTTACATTGATTCTGTTACATATAAGTACAGCATTCTGATGAACAAGTTTGGTAACATAAGTGAAGAGGATAGTAACTATACAGTTATTCTTCCTACAGCTGAAGCTTGGCAGCAGATGTATGATTCAATAGTAGATAAATTCGACTATTCATATTCAAAGTATGATGATCGTTATAACGATTCACTGCAGAACTATATAACAAATAATGTTCTTCTGACTGATATGTTCTTTAATATGAACATCAATAAAAAGCAGAACCTTGCTACATCAACTCTTTATGATAAGAATGATGAAACATCAGGTCAGGAGGTGTTGCATAAGTATCAGGATCCTTATGGTGCTGAAGGTATTTTCCGCGCACACGTAATTGATACTATTAAATGTAGTAATGGTCAGATTCTTTTGACTGATAAATGGGCATTTGATGCAGATTACATTTACAATCGTACAGTAAAATGTGAAACAGAAATAGAAAAGGCTGTTATCACTCCTACAGCAACAAAGAGTTCTATCGCTTCATTTGATCGTGACTGGACATTGAGAAATCTTGTTTCTGGCAGAAAGGCTATGCGTGTTGATGGTGCTACAGGATGGCAGGCTACCTATAACGTAAGAGATAATCTGAAGGGTGACTACAAAGTAGGTGTTGTTATTATTAACAACGAGTTTATTCCTGGTGTTATGGAGGACCAGTGGTTGCCATTCAAGTTTACTATTACAGGTAACTACTTCGGTGTAAAAGATGCAATCTTGAATCCAAAGAATGGACGTAATGCAGTAAATTACACCAGCACTATCAAGGAAATTGATGAAGAAGGAAATGAAGTTTCAGTTCCTGTTGATACAGTTTGGATTACAAATCCTAAGACAGGTGAACCATTTATTATGTCTGTTCCACAGTGTGACTATGATGTAATGATGGACGAAGCTCGCTTGACACTCAATATCAAGTGTACAGTAACTTCTGCTGAACTTTCACAGGGTAAGTACTCAACAATGGCAGTTATTGACTGTATTTTGTTAGAGCCGGTTTCTGAAGAATAATGAATAATGAAAAGTTAAAGATTATGAGAATAAATTTTAAGAAAGGATTCGTTTCATTGGGATTGATAGGCATGATGCTTTCATTCTCGCCAGCGGCATTCGCTCAGAACGATCAGTCTGAAAATACTGTAACGATAACCGGTGTTGTTACCGATGCAGCTTTAGGAACTCCTATGGCGGGTGTTCGTGTACAGGCTTACAACAACAGAATGTTGTCTGCTATGACTAAGGAGGATGGTTCATATACTATCAGAGTTCCTGAGTATGTAACATCACTTATATTTACACTCGAGGGCTGTAATACATCTGTATGTGCAATCAATGGTCGTACAAACGACGTTGATATGGCAATGTTTTCAGATCAGTTCTCAGAGATATATTCAAACAAGACAACTGCTTTCAGAGAAAACAAATTTGAAGTTAGCAGTATGAATGCTGATCTTAGCGTAGATAATGAGATCCAGCAGAATTTGATGGGTGATATCCTTGCTACTGTTCGTTCAGGTCAGCTCGGTATCGGTAACTCTATGATGATAGATGGTATTAACTCACTCCATATCAATACACAGCCTCTGATTGTTATTGATGGTGTAATTCAGGATATGGGTTATGACAGACTGTCAATGCATGATGGTTACTACAACAACCTTCTTGCAAACATTATGGTAGAAGATATTGAAAGCATCTCTGTTCTTAAGAACGGCTATGCAATCTATGGTGCAAAAGCAGCGAATGGTGTTATCCTTATCAACACAAAGCGTAACAAGAGCATGGCTACCAAGATTGACCTTTCAATAGCTGGTAACTATCAGACAATGCCTAATACACCAACTATGATGAATGCTTCTCAGTATCGTAACTATGTATCAGAGATGCTGAAGTCAACAGGTACTACACTCGATGATTTCAAGTTCCTGCAGGATGATCCGGATTACTATTACTACAATATGTATCACAACAATACAGATTGGAATAAGGTTGTATATCAGGATGCATTTGTACAGAACTATAGCTTAAACGTACAGGGTGGTGACGAAATTGCAAACTACAACCTTTCAGTAGGTTATGCAATGGGTGATGCTACATTGGTAGAGAATGATTATTCACGTTTCAACCTTCGTCTTAACTCAGATATCGTTCTGACTGATAAGATGCTTATCCGTTTCGATGCATCATATAGTGATGTAACTAGAGACTTGCGTGATGATGGTGCAGTAGATAACATTGACAAGAATATGATAACCGCTCCAGGTTTCCTTGCTTCGATTAAATCTCCATTCCTTTCACCATACGCATTTACACATGATGGTAAGGTTTCAAGTTATCTGGCACAGGCTGATGATTATCTTCAGGAAGTTGTAGGTCACGAAGCATCTTTGGCAAACCCTCTGGCTGTTATACAGAATGGTGAGAGCATCAACAAGAACTATTTTGCTAATCGTATAGTTAACATTGCTGTTACTCCTAAGTATGAAATTTCAAAGTATCTGTCAGTTAACGAGCATTTCAGCTATACACTGATCAACGCTGACGAAAACTACTATTTGCCATTGTCAGGTACTCCACAGTTTGAAATTGAAAACGTAGGTCTGGTTAACAACCGAGTATCTGCTTCTAACTCACGTCAGGATGGTTTCTCAAGCAACACTTACGTGGATTATGCAAGACGCTTTGGTGCACACGATGTAGCTGCACAAGCTGGTATCAGATATTTGAACAATCACCTGTATCAGAGTGCAATGATGGGTTACAATTCAGGTAACGACAAGACTCCAAACATGACAAACGGTCTTGAATTCAAGGATACAGATGGTTTGGACAACACAGATATCTCACTGACATACTGGGCACAGGGTAACTATAACTACATGGAGAAATATTATCTGAGCGCAGGTTTGGGTATTATGTCATCTTCACGTTTTGGTAGAACAGCAGCTGCTGGTGTAAGAATGTTTGGTGTGCCTTGGGGCTTCTTCCCATCAGTTTCAGCTGCTTGGGTTGCTTCATCAGAATCTTGGTTCAACGTAGATTTCATCAACTATCTGAAATTGAACGCTTCATACGACATGACAGGTAATGATGGTTTTGACGATGCTATATCACGTACATACTTCTCACCAGTTAAGATTCTTGCTCACAGCGGTATGGCAATGGCAAATATCGGTAATAACTCTTTGCAGTGGGAAACAGTAAGTAAGTATTCAGCAGGTTTGGATCTTGCTATGTTTAACAACCGTCTTGCTTTGTCAGCTAACGTTTATAAGAGTGTAACAGATAATCTTCTATCAATGAGTTCATTGTCATTCCTGACAGGTTTGAAGACTTCATGGAGTAATGGCGGTGCTCTGCAGAACGTAGGTTATGATGTAACTGCAAACGTTAAGCTTATGAATACACAGAATGTTAAGTGGGAAGCAGGTTTTGGACTTGGTGCATACAAAAATGAAATTACTAAATTGCCAAATAATGAATCTGTAACTACTGAACTTTACGGTGCAACAATCAAATCAGAAGTTGGCCGTCCTGTAGGTGTGTTCTATGGATATGAAACAGCCGGTGTTTATGCAACAACAGACGAAGCAAATGCTGACGGTTACTTCATTAAGGCTGAAAACGGTATTAAAACTTACTTCCAGGGTGGTGATGTTATGTTTGTAGATCAGAATGATGATAAGGAAATCAATGAAAAGGATATGGTTTATCTTGGTGATCCAAACCCTGATTTCTATGGACGTATCTTCACAAATCTGCACGTTAAGGACTTTACTTTGAGCGCAACACTTGCTTATTCTGTAGGTGGTGATGTTTATAACTACAACAGAATGTTGCTGGAAAGCGGTTCACGTTTCCATAACCAGACTATGGCTATGACAAACCGTTGGACATATGAAGGTCAGGTAACCGATGTTCCAAGAATTGTCTATGGGGACCCAATGGGTAACGCACGTTTCTCAGACCGTTGGATTGAGGATGGTTCATACCTCCGCTTGAAGAATGTTACTCTTAGCTATAAGTTACCAGTAGCTAATTCATATATACAAGGTATTACTGTTTGGGGTTCAGCAAACAATCTCTTCACTTTGACTAACTATCTGGGTGCAGATCCTGAATTCTCAATGAGTACTAATATTCTGACACAAGGTATCGATAGAGGACTTCTGCCACAGAGCGCGAACTTCTCATTAGGTGTCAAGATTAACCTATAATATTTTGATTGAATATGAAAACGAAAAGATTTATAATTACTGCATTAGCAGCTATAACAATTGGTCTGGTATCGGTTTCTTGTGAAGGTTTACTGAAGACTGATTCAAAGATTGTGATGTTTGAATCAGAAAATACTCTAAGTGAATCAGTGGATACTGTATATTCAGTTCTAGGTATTATCCAGAAGATGCAGGTTATTGCGGACAGAACAAAGTTGTTTGGTGAAGTTCGTGGTGACTTGGTAAGTACAACAGAGCGTGCTAATCTTGATCTTATTGAGATTGCAAACTTTGAAGTGTCAAAAGAGAACAAGTATAATTCAATCTCTGATTATTATGCTGTAATCAATAACTGTAACTATTATTTGGCTCATGCTGATACTGCTTATATCAAGAATGGTGAAAAGATCTTCATTAAGGAATATGTAGCAGTTCTGGGTTTCAGAGCTTGGACATATCTGCAGCTTGCTGAAATTTATGGTAAGGTGCCATTTGTAACAGAACCTATTACCAGTGGTGATATGGCAGATGTTAACAAGTATCCTATCTATGATATTAAGGCTATTGCTGAAGCTTTGATAGATGATTTGGTTCCTTATGTTGATCAGGAACTTCCAAACTATGGTGAACTGAACGGACATCAGTCTAAGAAATTCTTCATCCCGGTTCGTTTGATTCTTGGTGATTTATATCTATGGGCAGGTCGTTATGCAGACGCAGCAGTATGTTATCATGACTATGTATCATCATTGAGACAGGTTCTTCCTACAGGTACAGCTAACATTACCTGGAATAATACTGAATATAGAGATGATCAGATTTCTGATGAATATTCAACTTCATTCAATAGTCAAAATGATAACAGACAGGCTCTCTGTTACATCCCAATGGAATCACAGGAATATGATGGCGTGATTTCAGATCTTGAAGAGGTATATACTTCAACAGAGGATAATTTCTATTTCCCTCAGTTAACCTATTCAAATGCATTGGGTTATCTTGCTGGTAGCCAGGAGTTCTGCTATCACTCAGTAACAGAACGTAATGCACACGACACTCTGTTTGTATCAGATGAAGGAATTGAATTTGAAGATACTCTCCTGAATGGTGACTTGCGTCTCTATTCTGTACTGAGAATTGAAGATATTGCATTAGACGAGACAGAAATTGGTAGATATAATGACAAAGAACAGCGTTTGTTGAAAATTATTCCTACTAGAATTTGGCTATATAGATTAGATCATGTATATTTGAGGCTTGCTGAGGCATTGAACCGTGCCGGTCTGCCAGAAACAGCATTCTGCACTTTGAAATATGGTCTCTGTGAAGATAATGTTCTGATGTATGTAAGTGATGAGGAACAGCAGTTTGCTGCTGAGAACGGATTGTCTGGTTTGTTAGAATATGATTATGAATTGTATCCAGCAAACTATACTTATGATCCTACTAAGTTCCGTCCTGGTTACACAAATACAGACTCTTATAACACTATCGGCATACATTCACGTGGTTGTGGTGATGCTACAGCAAACACAAGATTTGTTTTGCCGGTTGTAGATGTAACTTCAGAAGATTATCTTAACTTTGCAGACAATGCAACTACAATTTCAGAAGAAGATATGGAGAAAGCATATCTGATTCAGAAGGTAGAAGAGATGATTGTTGATGAGATGGCGCTTGAAACATGCTTTGAAGGTTATCGTTTTGGTGATCTGATTAGAATTTCAATGCATAGAGGTGAAGCAATGGGTATGCCAAGCGATAATGCATTCCTTGCTAAGAAGGTAGCTGGTAGAGATCAGGCAAGCTCAGCGCTTGAGAGCAAACTGATGAACAGCAACAACTGGTATATTAATGAATATTGATAATATGATTTGATAAAATATTGTTGACAAGGTTTGGGGATATCAAATAGGTATGTCCCCAACCTGTTGGCGATATCTTATTGATTATCAACTATTTTAAGATAACATTTTTTAACCTTATTTATTAACTAAAGATTCACATTTATGAAAAAACGTGACTTGATTTTAGCAGGAGCACTTCTGTTTGGAATGAGCGTTCAGGCTCAGGAGCAGTTGTTCTTCTATGGCTTTGAGGCCGACGAGACCTCATTGATGGGTCCTGATTCACTGAAAGTACCGGTGGATTCAGTAAAACAGCTCCAGTACTATAAG
>JAGCKJ010000052.1 GCA_017647575.1 Bacteroidaceae bacterium
ATGCCTTGCTCATCTACTGCAATAAATTCTTCATTAGAATTTGTAGATACAGAAGAAGGTCCTTCTATTTCAGTTGCTTTGGTAGATGCAATGAATACAGAAGGGACTTATACATTAAGATATAAAGCCGCTGCAAGTGAAACTTGGACAATAGTAGAAGGTTTAACAATGGAAGATTTTCCTTTCTCTATTTCAGAAACAGTATCTTATCAAACAACTTACAATGTTCAAGTTGGAATTATATGTGAAGGTTTAGAAGAAGTTGCTTATGCAGACCAAATGAATATTACAACTCCTTGTGGAGCGTTGGAAACTCCTTGGACAGAAACTTTTGATGCAAGCCCATTCGCAGGCGACATCTCTTGTTGGAATAGATATACAGGACAAATACCTGCAAGCGGACAAATAGCAACATCTTCATTAAATGTTTCATCATCAAATTGGAATTATACTACTGGAGTTTCTATTGGAGGACAATCATATTCGGCAATGTATTGTAATCCATATTATACAGATCAATACTATTGGCTTGTTACTCCTTCTATTGATTTAGGAGAAGGAGATGTAGCAAAACAACTTGCATTTAATGTTGGATTAAGAGAATGGAATAATGATGCACCACCAGCTTCTGCACCAGATGATAAATTCATTGCAATGGTTTCTCTTGACAATGGCGCAACTTGGGATATAGCAAATGGGTTAGTGTTCTTTGATGGAGATGAAAATACAAATTTAAACTTTTCTTCTTTAACCAATCAAATGGTAAGATATTCTTATCCTCTTATAAACGAAGATGGAGAACCATTAACAGGAACAGTGCGTTTTGCATTTTATGCTGAAAGTACAATAAATAATGGAGATAATAGATTATGTGTTGATGATATAGCAGTAGAAGATATGGTTGATTGTCCAGCTCCTTATTCAGCAACAGTAGATGCGACTTCTGTAACTGCAACATCAGCTACAGCATCGTTCACTTATTATGGAGCTTCAACAGCTTGGGAATATGTTGTAGTAGAAGGTGAAGGCGAAGAAGCTGATCCTGATTCAGGAAGTGCAGAAGAAATTACTACAACAGACCCAATAGAATTAACAGACTTAACACCTGCAACAACATATACATTTGCTGTAAGAGCAATTTGTGAAAGCGGAGAATCAGCTTGGACAACAACAACATTTACTACACTTGAAGAAGCAGAACTTATTCCTTACGAAACAACATTTGATGAAGGAATGTGGTTTGTAAATGCAGGTTCAACCTCACCTAATGCTTGGGTTGTAGGAGAAGGAACAGGAAACGAAGCACCAGCAGCTTATATTTCAAACGATGGTTCAGCTTATGCAGCATCAACAACTACTTCTGCAACTATTTCTCACCTTTGGAAAGATTTTGACTTTGGGCAAACAGAAGAAAACTTTGAACTTTCATTTGATTGGAAAGTAACAGGACATCAAGAAGGCACAAGCGTTTCAGGAGGTGTAGCAGCATATCTTGTAGATCGTCAGCCGCTTCCTGCAAGTGGACTATTAAATTCTGATAACATAGTTGCTATTTTAGTAGGTTCAGACCAATGGCAAACAGAAAGAATATTCCTTGGAAATGTTACAGGAGAAAAACGTTTAGTGTTTACAGCTCTTGGCTATATCAACCAAGAAGAATTAGTTGCTCCTGCTGCTATTGACAACGTTTCATTATCTATATCA
>JAGCKJ010000053.1 GCA_017647575.1 Bacteroidaceae bacterium
AATGAGACACTTTACAAACGTACACGATCTTGGTGATTTGCATCTTGCCCTGCAAGAGGCACTTGAGATAAAAAAAGACAGAACAAAATATGTAGAGTTAGGCAGAAATAAAACACTGCTTATGGTATTCTTCAATTCCAGCTTGCGCACACGTTTAAGCACCCAAAAAGCAGCAATGAATCTGGGAATGAATGTCATTGTGCTGGATGTTAATCAGGGAGCGTGGAAACTGGAAACTGAACGCGGAGTAATAATGGATGGCGATAAATCTGAACATCTGTTGGAGGCAATACCTGTAATGGGTTGCTATTGCGATGTTATAGGCGTGCGTTCATTTGCCCGTTTTGAAAGCAGAGAAGATGACTACAGCGAAAAGATAATAACCCAGTTTATACAGTATTCAGGCCGTCCGGTCTTCTCTATGGAGGCTGCCACAGGACACCCATTGCAGAGTTTTGCAGACTGGATAACAATAGAAGAGCATAAAACAAAGGAACGTCCAAAGGTGGTTCTTACATGGGCTCCGCATCCAAAAGCATTGCCACAGGCAGTGCCAAATTCATTCGCACAGTGGATGGTGGCAGTAGGTTATGACGTAGTTATTACACATCCTGAAGGCTACGAACTGGATAGCCGCTTTACAGAAGGTGCAACCATTGAATATGACCAGATGAAAGCCTTTGAAGGTGCAGATTTTATCTATGCAAAAAACTGGTCGGCAGCAAGCCCTGAAAATTACGGACAGATACTATGCAAGGATATGGACTGGACAGTTAGTGAAAGACAGATGGCAGTTACCAACAATGCTTACTTTATGCACTGTCTGCCTGTTCGCAGAAATATGATAGTAACTGACGATGTTATTGAAGGACCTCGTTCATTGGTAATACCTGAAGCTGCCAACCGTGAAATATCGGCAACAGTAGTACTCAAAAAGATTTTGGAAAATCTGTAGAACTAAAACGCAAAGGCGCAGTTATAATCGGCTCCATCTTCTTTACAGTTAAAGAAAATGGAGTCGCCTTTTTGTAGGTTATACCCATCTAAAGGGATTGAAATATAGGCATTCCTGGTGTAACCTTCTTTATCTGAATTCTTGTCGTGGAACAACGTGAATTTTACCTGGTGGCTGGTAGTGGTATCTGACAGAACAAACAGAATATGTGGCGTGCTATGCACAGATATTCCCAATACAGCATTCATATAACCACCACTTAGCCATACACTCTGTACATTAACGGGATCCTGTTTGATCTCCCTGTTTTCACACTCTGAAATATCCGTAGCCCTATTTGACAGTATGTCGATAGTCTCAATAAGTGTGGCAATAGTGGAATCGGCATTTATGGTGTATAAAGAAATAACCCTAATCATAGTGTCAGCAGGTGCCTGATGGCTGTCCTTGTCGTTTACCATGAATCTGTTGCCAAAATCGTCCTGCAGAACATTGACAGTGCCATCAGAACCGGTCCATAAAGTAACAAAACCGGTTATAATGCTATCTGTCTCTTCCAACTCCTTATTGCATGAAACAATAACTATGGCCGATAACAGAGACAATACTATGTGGGCTATTCTCTTCATAATTACTTATCAGTATTTAGCTTGTTAATTAGCGGATTGGCATACATCTCCAGCAACTTATGCTGCAGGAAATCGTAATCGGGGTTTTCAATAGTGATTTTAGCCAACTGACCTTTCAAATACTTTTCAAACCTCTTCTTGTCTTTGGCGGTATAGTTTCCTGCCATATCGTTATTGCCGTTCAGCATATCCAGAGCAATGTAATTGCATGGATAAATTCTGTAACCGCTAAATATTTTGTTGTCTATAATGGCTGCTATCTGTTCCAGATACTGATTCCTGTTAAGAGTATTGTCTATGGCATCAAGTTCGGTAGTCAGTTCAGGCATTATTTCATAGTGAACATGGCCCTTGTAGCCAAATATACCCACCTTCATATTTGTAAGGTCAGACTGTTTTGATTTTTTGTATGCAGGATTATCGCGTTTAAGCTGAAACTCTTCTGCTTTCAGATAGTCGCATGGGTCAAACTCATAGCTTATGGTCAGCGGTGCAATATGCAGTGACTTTATCTTTTCCGCTATAGTGCCTTCGCCGGACATCAGCAACATTTTTAGAACACTGCTTTGAGTCCTGTCATTGGAATCTTTTGCTCTGCCTTCGCGTTGTGCAAGCCATAACGAACTCTTTTTACCCTCTATAACAAAGCGGATGTAATCTGATAACTGTTGCGATGACTGCATAAGTTCTGTTCTGGAAGCCGATCTGTTTACTATGAAGCTTCTGTTAAGACGTACCAAAGTTTTAATCCAAGGATAGATAAGCAGGTTGTTGCCTATACCTATTTCTACGGTTTTGCGTTTGTTGCTTACCAATAGAAAATCTAAAAAAGCAGAATCCAGAACAATATCCCTGTGGTTTGAAAGGAATAGAATATCTTCCCTGCCTTCCGGTAATGATGTAATGTTTGAAGATAGTCCGTCTGTTTTATGATTTTTCAAAAACCTTACAACAGGATAGACCAGCTTCATCTGAAATTCATGTATGCTCTGTATGTTCCTGGTGTATGCTCTCAGTACCCACATAGGTACAACCTTTACCATACCCTTGATAATCTTTTTGAACGCTCTGTCATTCAAAAGAGCATCTATGGCCTGCTGAACTTCGCTGTCTTCGTAAGAACGCATCTGTTCAAATTCTGCCGGAATCTGCAACATTTTCTATCTTTTTATTAGTTGAAACTGTTTTCAATAATCTCTGTCAGTACCTCTTTTACAGTCATTCCTGCTGCACGTATCTGCTGTGGAATAAAACTGGTTTCGGTCATGCCCGGAATTGTGTTTATCTCCAACAGATTTATCTTATTATCTTCTGTTATGATGTAGTCGTTTCTAATAATACCATTGCAACCTACTATCTTGTATATAGCTGCAGTAAGCATCTGTATTCTGTCACGTAGTTCGTCCGGAATACGTGCAGGAGTAATCTCTTCTACTGCACCATTGTATTTGGCTTCGTAATCAAAGAAATCTCTCTTTGG
>JAGCKJ010000054.1 GCA_017647575.1 Bacteroidaceae bacterium
CTGGTTAGGTTGGCTGGGAAAGACCGAATGGATTACCAAATACCTGAAAGTCAAGCCGGAGAAGATAGAAAAGGTAATGAACTACCTGCAAGGCAAAGGAGCCGCCTCTTTTATGGCCTTCTTTACCTTTCTGCCGTTTATAGGAGAAGCCATAGCTGTGGCGTTAGGATTCTTACGCAGTAATCCGCTATGGACCACCATATCCATGTTTATAGGTAAATTTATACGATATGCAGTCATTGTTTGGGGATTGATGCAGATTTAACAAGAGTAACTATTTTATGAAAAAGATCAGATTATTTTCAACTATCATTCTGTTGCTGACTGCTACCACAGTTTTTGCAGCAGCACCAAAAAGAGAATTCAGAGGTGCCTGGATTCAAGCCGTAAACCATCAGTTTGAAGGTATTCCAACTGCAGAACTGAAACAGACCCTGATAAGCCAGCTTGATAGTTTGGAAAAGGCAAGAATTAACACTATTCTGTTTCAGATACGTGTAGAGGGCGATGCGCTCTATAAATCTGAAATTGAACCGTGGAGCAAATATCTGACAGGCAAACAGGGACAGGCACCCGACGAAGATTGGGATCCGCTACAGTTTATGATTGATGAATGTCATAAAAGAGGTATGGAACTGCACGCTTGGATCAATCCTTTCAGAGCACAAACCGCTTCTACTAAGGAGCTGTCACCTATGCACCAGATTTCACAGCACCCTGATCGTTTCATAAAATATGGCAGTTTGGTTCTTTTTAACCCTGCCATGCAGGAAAACTGCGACCATATATGTAAGGTGGCTGCCGACATTACAAGACGTTACGACATAGATGGTTTCCACATGGATGATTATTTCTATCCCTACCCTGACGGAAATCTTAAGTTCAATGACGATGCTTGGTTCAAAGCCGATAATCGCGGATTTACCGATAAAGCAGATTGGAGACGCGACAATGTTAACCGCTTTGTGGAGCAGATAAGAGATACTATCAAAACTATCAAACCCTGGGTACGTTTTGGAATTTCTCCTTTTGGCATCTACAGAAATTCATCGCCAAGTTACCACAATGGCAGCCTGACCAATGGACTTGAGAACTATAGCGGATTATATGCAGATATTCTATACTGGATAGAAAAAGGATGGATGGACTACTGCATTCCGCAGGTATATTGGAACACAGGACATAAAACTGCCGATTATTCTGTGCTTACCAAATGGTGGTCAGAAAATGCCGGCAACTGTGTAATGGTTATAGGTCAGGATGTAGATAGAACCATAACCGGAACAGACCCCGCAAACCGTTCCATGCATCAGCAACGTCACAAATTGAATTTGGAGCGTATTATGCCGGGACTTCAGGGAAACTGCTTCTGGTATGCAAAAGCTGTTGTAGATAATGTAGGTAACTACAGGACTATACTTACAGAAGAGTATCATCAGTATCCTGCTTTGCAACCTGTTGCACCTACTATGTCTCAAGATGCTCCGGGTAAGGTTAGAAAGGTTATGTGTCTGGAGACTACCGATGGTCCTGTTCTGTTCTGGACTCCATCCAAATACAACAAGAAGAAGATTTTTGAGAAACCTGTTAAGTATGTTATATATAGGTTTAATAAAGACGAAGAGATTAACATAGAAGATCCCTCACGTATTATTACTATTACAGACAGACTGTTTATAAATCTCCCATACAAAGATGGCACTACAGAGTATGTTTATGTGGTTACTGCCTTAAACAGACTACAAGTAGAATCTGCACCCGTCAAATGCAAAGTCAAACTGTAAGTTTCATTGCTTATATAGTGAACCCCGGACTTTGTGGAAAAAGTTCGGGGTTCTTTTAGCTATAATAGCTTTTTATTTTTGAGCTTCAACCCATTTTCTTGCATTAACGAATGCCTCTAACCAAGGAGTGATTTCGTCCTGTTTGCGATCTGCAGGATAGTAACCACACTGCCATGGGAATATAGCACGTTCAGGGTGCGGCATCATTGCCACGTGACGGCCATCGGCACTTGCTACACCTGCCACATTGTAATCAGAACCGTTTGGATTTGCCGGATAATCAGGATATGTATAGTGAGCTATCACATTGTACTGATCTTCTGAATAAGGTAGTGAGAACTTACCTTCTCCGTGAGCTACCCAAACACCAAGTCTGTTACCTGACAGAGTGCTGAACATTACACTGTTATTTTGTGGAATAGTCAATCCCAAGAACGATGATTCAAATTTGTGTGAATCGTTGTGGAGCATACGGCTCTTCTTTTCATGTTCAGGATTAATCAGACCAAGTTCTATCATCAACTGACAACCGTTACAGATACCTAATGAAAGAGTATCTTTTCTTGCATAGAAGTTGTCGAGTGCTGCTTTTGCCTTTGGATTAAACAGGAATGCACCAGCCCAACCTTTTGCAGAACCCAATACGTCTGAATTTGAGAAGCCACCGCAGAAGACAATCATATTGATATCTTCTAATGTTTCACGTCCGCTAACCAAGTCGGTCATTGTAACGTCCTTAACATCGAAACCTGCCAACCACAGTGTATAAGCCATTTCGCGTTCACCGTTTGTACCCTTTTCGCGGATGATAGCAGCTTTAATGCCTGTAGCTTCGCGACGATCGGGATTCAAACCATAGTCTGCAAGTTTACCTGTAAAGTTATAGTTAAACTTCAAGTTCAGTGGCTGTTCTGAATAGTTTTCGTAACGTTTATCTGCACAACCGTTCATAGACTGTTTTCTATCAAGCAGATAAGATGTACGGAACCACAAATCGCGCATCTTGTTTATATCTATATTGAACTTTTTATCAGCAAGTTTCAAAGTAATATTGCGATCTTCAGATGGACGACCTATAACTGCATAACCTACACCTTCACCTTCAAGGATAGTGGTTACTGCATCCAGATTCTTATTGTCAATCTGTAGAATCAAGCCCGGATTTTCTGAGAAGAGAATCTTAACTACATCATCACCAACCAACTGGCTGAGATCTATATTCAGACCACCGTTTACGTTAGCAAAACACATTTCAAGCAGAGTAACAATCATACCGCCTGCAGAGATATCGTGACCTGCCAAAACAAGCTCTTTTTCTACAAGTGTCTGTACTGCGTTGAAAGCATCGGCAAAATATTCTGCAC
>JAGCKJ010000055.1 GCA_017647575.1 Bacteroidaceae bacterium
ATCAATTATCTTGACCGTCAGGTCCTATCTTTAACTTACAATGATTTTATTGCTCCGGAATTCCATTGGGATGATGCGACATACGGTAATATAACAGGCTGGTTCTCGCTGCTCTATGCATGTTCTATGTTATTTGTAGGACGCTTTGTAGATAAGTTCGGAACAAAGTGGGGCTATATCTGGGCTATTGGTGTATGGTCATTAGGCGCTTGTGCGCATGCAGTATGTGGTGTAGCAACACAATGGTTTGTAGGTCTGGAGGGTAAAGAAGCAATGATTCAGGCTACAGGCAATATAGCACTGGCAATATCTACAACAAGTATGTGGCTCTTTATTGCAGCACGATTTGTGTTGGCAGTAGGTGAATCAGGTAACTTCCCTGCTGCAAATAAAGTGGTAGCAGAATTCTTCCCAAAGAAGGATCGCGCATTTGCAACAAGTGTATATAATCAGGGTGCTCAGGTAGGTGCTTTGCTGGCTCCTCTCTGTATTCCATTGCTGGCACAGAAGTGGGGATGGGAGATGGCATTCATAGTAATCGGTGGATTGGGCTTTATCTGGCTGGTTTTCTGGTACTTTATGTATGAAAAGCCAGAGCAGTCAAAGTTTGTAAATCAGGCTGAACTTGCTTATATTCATCAGGATTCAGAGGAGAAGACCGTGGAGAAAAATGTTCAGAAGGACGAAAATGTAATTTCATTCTGGAAATGTTTCTCATTTAAGCAGACCTGGGCTTTTGCAGCAGGTAAATTCTTCTCAGATGGTGCCTGGTGGTTCTTCCTCTTCTGGATGCCGGTATATCTAAGTTCAGTATATGGCTACACAACAGATACACCTCAGAGCCGTTGGGGACTGTTTACCATCTACTTTATCTGTCTTTTCTCTGTAATTGGCGGTTATCTGCCAAAATATTTTGTAGAGAAAAAGCAGATGGAACCATATGCAGGCAAGATGCGTGCAATGTTGATTTTTGCATTTATTCCATTACTGGCACTGCTGGCACAGCCTTTAGGATCAATATCCTTCTGGTTCCCAGTGGTAATTGTAGGTATAGCAGGTGCTTCACATCAGTCATGGAGTGCAAATCTGTTTTCAACAGTAAGTGATATGTTCCCACGCAGTTCAGTAGCTACAATTACAGGTATTGGTGGTATGGCTGGCGGTTTGAGCTGTTTCCTCTTTAATAAACTGTCCGGTATATTGTTTGTGTATGCTTCAGGAACAACTATGGTGAATGGTCAGGAGGTGGAAATGACCAAAGCATTATTGGAAAGCGGCGCACAATATGTTCGTCCTGCAATGGAATTTATGGGATTCACCGGTAAACCGGCAGGATATTTCATAATGTTCTGCATTTGCGGATTGTGCTATCTGATTGGCTGGGCTATTATGAAATCGCTGGTTCCAAAATATGAACCAATCAAAGTGGATTGACAATTAAGGAATAAAAATGAAAATATCAAGATTTAAACTGATCCTGCCTGCTCTCATTGCGTGGGCGGGATTTGGTGTATCATACGCTGATGGAGTACACCAGATGAATGTCGATGTTAAAAAGAAGGGTGCAGAGATAAGTAACACTATGTATGGACTCTTTTTTGAAGACATAAACTTTGCAGCCGATGGTGGTCTGTATGCTGAATTGGTAAAGAACCGTTCTTTTGATTTTCCGTATGCTCTGACTGGCTGGCTTCCGGCAGGAAATGTGCAGATAATGAATGATGGCCCGTTTGAGAACAACCCAAATTATGTCCGTTTGGGTGGTTCGGGACATGGCTCAAAATTCACAGCAATTACAAACGAAGGTTTTTTTGGTATAGGACTAAAAGCCGGTGAAAAATATCGCTTTTCGGTTTATGCACGCAGTGATGCTCCTCGTGGATCGTCTGTCAGAATAGAACTGATAGATAAGGCAGCGATGGGCGAACAGCAGGCTTTTGTTAAACACAATCTGCGCATAGATTCAAAGGAGTGGAAAAAATATACGGTAGAACTTACATCGCCTGTAACAATTAGTAAAGCTCAGCTCAGAATATTTTTGACAGGCCAGTCTAATGTAGATCTGGAACATGTGTCTTTGTTTCCGGTTGATACCTGGAAAGGACGCGAAAACGGTTTAAGAAAGGATCTGGTGCAGGCGCTGGCCGATATCAAACCGGGAGTATTCCGTTTCCCGGGTGGTTGTATAGTGGAAGGAACCGATCTGGAAACCCGTTATAACTGGAAAAACTCTGTTGGCCCTGTAGAAAACAGAAAACTGAATGAAAACCGCTGGCACTATACTTTCGATACCAGATTGTTCCCGGATTACTTCCAGAGTTACGGTATGGGATTCTATGAATTCTTCCTGCTTTGTGAAGACATAGGTGCCGAACCTCTGCCTGTAGTAAGCTGCGGTCTGGCTTGTCAGTTCCAGAATGGCAAAGATGCTCATTGTTCGCTTGATGAAATAGATACTTTTGTACAAGATGCCATTGATCTGGTAGAATTTGCCAATGGTGATGTAACTACCAAGTGGGGTGCATTAAGAGCTGAAATGGGCCATCCGGAACCATTTGGCATGAAGTATCTTGCAGTAGGTAATGAACAGTGGGGTGAAGAGTACATAGAGCATGTAATTCCATTTATTGAGGCGTTGCGTAAAAAGTGTCCTGAAATAGAGATTGTTGGAACTTCAGGCCCTTATGCAAGTGGTGAATACTTTGATTATCTCTGGCCTAAGATGAAAGAACTGGAAGCCGATTTGGTAGATGAACACTATTACTGCCCCGAAGATTGGTTTATAAATAATGCTGCTCGTTATGATAGCTATGAACGTAAAGGTCCAAAGGTGTTTGCAGGCGAATATGCATGCCACGGATCCGGCAGAAAATGGAACCATTTTAATGCCTCTCTGCTTGAAGCAGGCTTTATGACAGGATTGGAACGTAATGCCGATATAGTTCGTATGGCAACATACGCACCTCTGTTTGCACACGTAGAGGGTTGGCAGTGGCGTCCGGATCTTATCTGGTATGACAATCTGAATGTAACACGCAGTTGCAGCTATTATGTACAGCAGATGTACAGCACAAATAAGGGAACACATGTGCTGAAACTGTTGGATGACTCACAGAAACCATATACCGGCGCAGCAGGACAGGATGGGCTTTATGCAAGTGCAGTATATGATGAAACCGATAATTCAATTGTTATAAAGGTTATCAATATCGGTGATGATAATCAGGATATCAATGTTGTATTGTCAGGCCTAAAGCGTAATGAAACATTGAAAAAAGGTGTGGTAACTACCTTACATTCCGATGATATTTATGCCGATAATGTCCCGCATACCAATTTGGTAATAGAACCGGAAACAATTAAACCTGTAACCAGCGAAATTGAATTAAATGGTCAGAATCTGTCAGTAACAGTTCCTGCCAAAACTTTTGCTGTGTATAGATTGTACAGATAATTTTTAATCTAAGCTGATATGAATACAAAAGAAAACTATATACCAGATAGTAACAGATATGACGGAAGAATGCCATATAAAAAATGTGGTAACAGTGGAATAAGTCTGCCATTGTTGTCATTGGGTATGTGGCATAATTTTGGAAGCGTAGATAATTTAGAAAACTGTGTCGATATACTGCATACTGCATTCGATAATGGTATTACCTGCTTTGATCTGGCAAATAACTACGGGCCGCTTTATGGTACTGCCGAAGAGACCTTTGGCACTGTTTATGAACGCTCTTTCAAACCATACAGGGATGAACTCTTTCTGGTTACCAAAGCCGGTTACGATATGTGGTCTGGACCATACGGTGACGGTGGCTCCAGAAAATATCTGATAAGCAGTTTAAATCAGAGCCTGAAGAGAATGAAGGTAGATTATGTTGATCTTTTTTATTCTCACAGATACGATCCTAATACACCTCTTGAAGAGACAATGCAGGCATTGGTTGATATTGTTCGTAGCGGTAAGGCACTTTATGTAGGTATATCGAATTATCCATTGCATACATTACAGTTTGTCTTCTCGTATCTTAAAGAACACGATGTTCCCTGTCTGATCTACCAGGGTAAATACAATATATTCCATCGTCAGCCCGAAACGGAAGGTATACTTGAAGCGTGCAAGGATGCCGGTGTGGGATTTACTGCATTCTCTCCTTTGGCGCAGGGATTACTTACTGACCGTTATTTGAATGGCATACCAGCCGATTCAAGAATGGCCCGAAACTTTTTCCTGAAGCGTGATGTACTTACAGAAGAACTTCTGCAGCAAATATCAGCTTTGGACGAAGTTGCAAAGGACAGAGGACAGACACTCTCTGCTATGGCGCTCTCCTGGTTGCTGCAGAACAGTGCAGTAACATCGGCAATTATTGGTGCAAGCAGTTCCAAACAGCTGAAAGCCAATATAAAATCGGTGGAGAACATAAACTTTAGTGAAAGCGAATTGCATAGAATTGATGCTATAGCAAATATGCTGTAACGTATATTTTATACAGCTAGATAAAATAAATGCTGCCTGTTTATGAACGGGCAGCATTAATTATTCCTTTTGATATGTTCCATCGCATCAGTATCAGATATTTAGATTGTACAGGGCGATGTGTTATACATAGCAGAAATGTTGCGCCCCATTTGCATATCTCTCTGATAATTAAGCTTATCCGTTTACTGTGTAGTGTGGCTCTGGTCCACTGACCAATGCCATTATTGTATGACAAACGGACAAAATAGTCTCTGTTTAGTTTAGATTCCGGAATAATATGGTACATAACAGCCTTAGGAACGTAATAACATTTCATCCCTTTCGCATTCATACGTTCAAATAGATCGCTCTCTTCACCTCCTGAAAGTTTTTTTCCTGTACGTCCCAGTGTGATATCAAAATTGCCAATAGTTTCGAATACCTCTTTTCTCATCGCCATATTTCCACCTCCTGGAATGCGTCCTTTAGGGAATGGCTTAATCTCTTCTCCAAAATCCATAGGATTGGCAATAGGCTCTTCTGCATACTTTGACATCCATTCAGGTCTGCCGCTGGGATATTCAGCTATTATTTTTCCTCCAGCTGACATAGCTGTGGGATATTTGTCGAATAGCTCAATATATGCATCAATAAAATCCGGAACAATGTGTTCGTCGTCATCTATAAAAGCTATAATTTCACCCTTGGCATTCGCTATTCCGGCATTTCTTGCGTGGGATAATCCCTGATTTACTTCAAGGCAATATCTGATGTTCAGATGGGAATTTGCATTGGCAAAGTTATCTATGTTTGAATGGGTGTGGTCTGTGGAATTGTTATCAACAACAATACACTCCCAAATAGTTTTATCGGCTGTTTGGGCGGCAACAGAACGTAGTGTTATCATAAGTTGCTCTGCTCTGTTGTAGGTGGCAATAACCAATGAGAGTTTTATCATATCTGCAAAGTTACTCTTTATTTTAATCATTAGGCTTATTTTGCTCTATATAATGTAACTTCATTTTAAGTAACTTTATTATTTTTGCATATCTAACAATACTAACTGATTATAGAATGAGACAAATCGCATTGACTACTGCCGATATGCTGATTATTGCAGCATATCTGGGCATCCTGATTTTCATTGGTATCTATTTGAAAAAACAGGCATCGAAAAACCTTGAAACCTATCTTTTGGGTGGTAAAAACATTCCCTGGTATCTATTGGGATTATCAAACGCATCCGGCATGTTCGATATCTCCGGTACGGTATGGCTGGTAGGTATTACAGTTGTATATGGATTGAAGAGCGTATTTATGCCTTGGGTATGGCCTGTATTTAACCAGATTTTCCTGATGGCTTATCTTTCAACATGGCTCAGAAGATCAAATTGTACAACAGGTGCAGAATGGATTGGATTCCGTTTTGGTAAAGATTCAGGCGCTAAGTTCTCTCATTGGATTATTGTAGTGTTTGCAATTATTGTGTGTCTCAGTATGCTGGCATATGGTTTTATAGGTTTGGGTAAGTTTGTGGAGATATTCCTGCCGCTTAAAACCGTATTCCCATTCTTGTCTGCACTACCAGATGCATACGTTCCTCACGTCTGGGGCATACTGTTTACTCTGTTTGCAGTCTTCTATTCACTGCTTGGAGGTATGACAAGTATAGTCTGGGCCGATGTGGCACAATATGCTCTTATGACACTCGCTTCTATAGCTATTGCGGTTATTGCAATGATGAAACTTACCGATTTCGATTTGATGGCTATACTGCCTGATGGCTGGACTTCCATGTGGTGGAAAGGTTCGGGCTTGGGAATCAGCTGGTCCGGAGCATTGGAAGAGTTTAATAAAACAATTGCATCCGATGGATATTCACTATTCAGCCTTTTCTTTGGATTAGTATTGGTAAAGGGTATAATGGTAAGTATTGCCGGCCCTGCTCCAACTTACGATATGCAGAAGATTCTTTCTACAAAATCGCCTAAAGAGGCATCAATGATGAGTGGTTTTGTAACAGTGGTTTTAATGCCTGTTCGTTATCTTATGATTGCAGGTATTGCAGTACTTGGCTTAATACTGTTTAGCGATATAGAACCATTGGTACGCAACAGCGCAGGTAATATAGACTTTGAATTGGTACTTCCGGCTATAATCAATCATTCCTGCATACCTGCAGGTTTGACCGGTCTGCTTGTAGCTGGTTTGCTTGCTGCATTTATG
>JAGCKJ010000003.1 GCA_017647575.1 Bacteroidaceae bacterium
GACTACCACACAATCGCCTATGGCCATGACTCTGTGGATTCAGATTGTATCCACCGGTGATAATTCCTGTAAAATAAAGCTGACACTTGAGGCCGATGTAAATCCGTTCATTGCCAAAATGGTGGAAAAGCCACTGAAGGATGGACTGGAAAAGATAGCCGATGCATTAACTATAATACCTTACAACAGTTAATTTATGAAACCTATTTGGGACAAAGGGCAACCCGTAAATGACCTGATACAGAAATATACTGTAGGTCTGGACAGAGAGATGGATATGTTTCTGGCCAGATACGATGTTATGGGTTCACTGGCACATATCACAATGCTGGAATCTATCGGTCTTTTAGAGAAAGATGAACTGAAGGCATTATCAGCAGAACTTAAAAACCTGCTCGATGTAATAGAGGAAGGTAACTTTGTGATTGAAGATGGTGTAGAAGATGTACATTCACAGGTAGAACTTATGCTTACCCGTAAGCTTGGCGACATGGGTAAGAAGATTCATAGCGGACGTTCCCGTAACGACCAGGTACTGGTTGATTTAAAGCTCTTTACCCGCGACAAGCTGAGAGGCATTGTGAACGCAGTAAAGGCACTGTTTGACATTCTTATCAAGCAGAGCAACCGCTACAAGGATGTTCTTCTTCCGGGATATACACACCTGCAGATAGCTATGCCATCATCATTCGGATTGTGGTTTGGAGCATACGCCGAGGCACTGGCCGACGATATGCTGTTTCTGCGTGCCGCCTTTGACCAAAGCAACCGCAACCCATTGGGTTCCGCTGCCGGTTATGGTAATTCATTCCCGCTTAACAGACAGATGACAACAGATCTGTTAGGCTTTGAATCCATGAACTACAATGTGGTTTATGCCCAGATGACACGTGGTAAACTGGAACGCAATGTTGCATACGCTATGGCATCGGTTGCAGCTACATTAAGCCGTTTGGCATTCGATGCCTGTATGTATAACAGTCAGAACTTTGGATTCATCAGGTTACCAGACGATTGTACCACAGGTTCAAGCATTATGCCGCACAAGAAAAACCCGGATGTATTTGAACTGACACGTGCCAAATGTAACCGTCTGCAGGCGCTGCCACAGGAGATTACCCTGATGACCAACAACCTTCCAAGCGGATATTTCCGCGATATGCAGCTGGTTAAGGAGGTATTTATCCCTGCATTCGATATGCTTGAAGAGTGTATCACCATGGTTGCCTATATGCTGGAACATATCACTGTAAAGGAGGATATACTGTCCGATTCAAAATACGATGCTATATTCAGCGTGGAAGAGGTTATCAGACTGGCACTGGAAGAGGGTGTTCCTTTCCGCGAAGCATACAAACAGGTGGGTGCATCTATAGAAAACGGTACATTTGTACCAAACAAACAGATTAACCACACTCATCAGGGAAGCATAGGAAATCTGTGCAACGATATGATTGTTGCCAAAATGGATCAGATTATCAGTGCATTCCCATTCAATGAAATTGATACAGCTATAAGTAGTCTGACATCAAAATAGACCGATGAAAAGGTACTTTTTTGCATTAATAATACTCCTGATAGTTTCCGGCTGTTCCAAAGTTGGAAATTATCAGGTTTATTCCAATAAGTACTACGTCTATTATGTATGCAACACAGCAGTATCGCCATTCAATCAGATTACCGGATTAGGCCGATTTGTTGGAGTAAGGATTAACAGCATGACTCTTGAAACGATCGATTCAGATGGTAACAAGAGTAAGCATCAGATCAGCGAAACAGATTTGCGCTCATTCAGTATGGGACTGGGTGGACTTATAATAGGAACTCCGGCACTCAACAACGACAATCAGGAGGTTTACGCATTCGATCTGGCCTGCCCAATTTGCGACAAAGCCAAGCACCGTCTTACATTCAATAACATAGGTATAGCCAGTTGCAGTAACTGCAACAGCAGCTGGAACCTGAACAACAACGGATTTATACAGAGCAGTACCGCCGAGAACGCCAGACCGCTTTACAGATACCCTGTAAGAGTCTATAACAACTATATCACCGTAAGCAACTGATTACAAAACAAACCAGATAAACAAAAAAAGCGGGAAACCAATGGTCCTTCCCGCTTAATTCAAATATCTAACTTACTGATAATCAATATTCATCTTCATTAAAAAAGAAGTCCTCCTTTGAAGGGTAGTCCGGCCAGATATCCTCTATGCTTTCATATACATCGCCTTCGTCTTCTATTTCCTGAAGGTTTTCAATTACCTCTAATGGTGCACCTGAACGTACTGCGTAGTCAATAAGTTCATCCTTAGTTGCTGGCCAAGGTGCGTCCTCCAATTTTGATGCCAATTCTAATGTCCAATACATATATTTTCAGTATTATGTTTTAAGTTAAAAAAAATGGTTCGTAACCTTAAAATAAAGGCCTATTCTTCGATTATCAAACCTCCTCTTTTTTTACGGAGTGCAAAAGTATAAAAAATAGTAATTTATCAATGCTTTACCATAAAATTTCTTTCTCGCCCGATAAATAATTTATTCGGCGAGCCAAAACAAACAGATAATCAGAGAGTCTGTTTATAAAGATGATTGTTTCTGGAACCACTTCTACACTGCTGCTCAGCGCAACAATAAGTCTTTCCGCTCTGCGACAAACTGTTCTTGCAACATGTGTATATGAAGCTGCAACTGTTCCACCTGGAAGAATAAAAGAGCGCTGTTGAGGCAAATTCTCCTGGGCGCTGTCAATCATATTCTCTATTCTGGATATATCGTCCTTTACAACATAACAGGATTCAGGAAGTTTGGTAGTCTCTGTATCCGTAGCCAGACAACCACCTATATTGAAGAGTTTTTTCTGAATCCATCGTAGATTTTCCTGAAGTTCTATCTCCTGATTGTTGCATATCTGTGAAGCCACAAGTCCAATAAAAGAGTTTAGTTCATCTATCGTTCCGTATGCTTCAAGCCTTGGATCTGATTTGCTTACACGCTTTCCACCAACCAACGATGTTGTACCTTTATCGCCTGTAGAAGTATATATCTTACTCATAGTCTATAGTGTTGTTTGTATTTCTTTTTATCGAATAACAGGATACCGGTAGTCTTTGTTTCATAAGTTTCGCCTACCCTGTCGTCCTTTATAATGTTTGCCCACCATTTATATATAAGACTGTTGTTCAATCCCTGCACCACAATAACTGTATCGGGCAAAGCATTCTGTAACAGCAGTTCGCAAATATCGGCATAATGGGCCGTGTACGATATGTGAAACAGCGTTTTTCCGTTATTCTGTGAAAGCACTGTTTTCAGATTATCCAGAACATTTCCACTCCTGTATGAGATGTTCGCAAAAAGCGATAAACCGGAGGCTACAGCATCTTTAAACGGATGGTTGTTATCCAGAGTTATAACATCTGTATATGAAGATACTGATGCCATATATGCTGCAGATATTCCTGACGATGTTCCTATCTCTACAACGGTAAGAGGCAGAATGTGATTAACGATACGGAATAACATCTCGTCACACCTCTTGTCAAGCTGCGGCAGTTCCGCTGTTGCTGATTGACGAAAACTGTGCAGATCTTCGTAGGCATAATAGGGATGCTTTTCGCCCAGCACATCTACTATAAAGTTATATGCCCAGGGTGAATGTACCCCAAATCCGCGAGCTGTCAGGAATCTGTTTCTTGTTAATTTCATTCTCTATATAACGCCTTTATATATCCAACACCTAATTTTATATTCAGTTGTATGGGAAGATGATTCTTATCGGCTGTAACGTATGCTTTTAAAGTCTCCCGCTCTTCGCCATACTTCTTATCGCGTATGGACAGCACCAAACAGTTGTATGTAGTACCATTATCGGCCTTTACACTTTTATTGCCCTCATAGACTATATACTGCCTTACCACCTGCGTTCCGTTTACCATAGGCAGAGTAACTGTATGGCCCACATCTATGCCATCGGAGTTCAAGCTGCGTGCATACGAAAGCATACTTAGCATATCGTAAATACGTTCTGAACTGTTTTCAAAAGCGCTACCCAATATAACTCCATCATACGACTTTGCCTGCAAATTTACGCTATAAGTGTTCAAATCGCGAGTAAAAACGGCAGTTTCTACATCGTGCCTGCTGTTTTCGTTTGTCGATTTTTGGTAAAACAGACTATGTCCGTCGCAGGAATTGTAAGAGATCATTGTGTCTCTCAATGAAAAGAGTTTATCGGCATATTTACCGGTAGATAGCGTCATCTCTGTACGTATGCAGTCGGTTCCGTTGTATGCCGATGGAGTTTCAGTCATCGAACTTTCACCCACACGCACACTTACAAAGCCTGCAGAAACATACAGATTGTAATTGAGTGTCTCCGCCTGCAATGCCAAAATTGATAACAAGCCACACAAAATGACCGTTTTTACCCTTTTCATCGGAAGAATCTGATACTACTTTTCGGCCTGTTTCTTACGAAATTCATCAAGCTGTTTAAAGCAATGACGATCTATTATCTCAGCTAACTTTCTGTCCGGATTATTACGGATTTCGCAATTATAGTCTATTATCATCATCTCTCCGTTTTCAGCTGTATATGCTTTCCACTTTGGAAGCTCCTTTATGTTTGGATTGCCATTATGAGCAAACTGCGCCCATACACTGCTCATGATATCTGCAACTTTATAATCCTGCTCCGTTGGCTGCGGAAGTTCATTTCCAGCACGTTCCAATGTGTTAAAGCAGAAGTTCAGTTCATTGCCGTGTACAGAACCTTTGTTAACAGGTGAACGCCATGTAAACATATACATATATGTCTTTGCCTTGCGGGTTTCTGCTATAGCATCTGCGGTTATTATTGTCTTGGGACGGAACAGCCAGTCTATGCTTAACAGATCCTGAGGTGTATAGTCGGGATATGCTTCTGCAAAAGCCTCTATATAGGCATCTGTTTCATCGCCAAAGGTTCTCTGCAATTCTGTTTTTGCCTGTTCCAGAGTAATATTGCGGTTGTATTGCAGGCGTTGTAATTCATTGAATGTTGTACCTATCAGCAAAGGAATGTCTGTTGACAATTCTGCAAAATCAGGCTGGAATGGCTGCTGAAGAAGCACTTCACCATCAGGTGTTGGACCGAATCCCCACATCATTGGAGTACCCGGTCTGCGTGTTCCTACGCTTGCTGCCAAAGCTCTCTGGCCAGCACTATACAGTTCCTGATATGACACATCATTTATCCTGTCTATATCGTTTTCAGATATTCCCAGCTCTTTGAGAACTGCCTTACCCAACTCTTTGCTCATTTGGTTTGTGTTTACGTTCAGTATGGTACCGCTCATAATAATTGCTTTGTGGAAAAGGCCTTTTGCTGATGGCATACACATTAGTGTACCTACCTTTCCGCCACCACCCGATTCACCAAAGATGGTAACGTTGTCTGGATCGCCACCAAACTGACGGATGTTTGTCTGTATCCATTCCAGAGCAGCAACTATATCAAGCATACCCACGTTACCTGAATATTTGTATTTTTCCGATACCTCAGACAAATCCAGGAAGCCAAGGATATTCAATCGATGGTTCAGACTAACCACAACCACATCTTTCTGAGCCAGTTTCATACCCGGACTCCATTCTGATGTACCGGAATCAAAACCACCGCCATGTATCCATAACATTACAGGTTTCTTAGCTTTGGTATCTGTTGTCCACACATTAAGTACACATGAATTTTTTTCAGACATCTTATCTTCCGGCAGTGGGCCGTTTGTCTGTTGCATTACCTGCGGTCCCCACTTATTGCAATCGCGAATACCATCCCAGCTATCTACAGGAAGCGGTGGCATAAATCGCTCTACTTTAGCGTATGGAATACCCAGGAAGGCCATTGAACCATCCTGATTAAAACCTCTTACTTTACCCGATGCTGTCTGTACAACCATATCATCGGCCTGCTGTCCGCAAACTGATACTGCCAGTATCAACGAACACAATAAAAACGCAATTCTCTTCATATTAGATATTTTATAATGAGGATAAAAGTATAAAAAAATCGCAAACCATTAAAATGATTTGCGATTTTTTGGTGCTCGAAGCGGGACTCGAACCCGCACAGCCGGTTATGGCCAAGGGATTTTAAGTCCCTCGTGTCTACCATTCCACCATTCGAGCGGCCAGTCAGACATTTTCTGCGCTGCAAAGGTAGTTCTTTTTCTGCATTTCGCAAAAAAACAACTAAATATTTGCACGTTATATAAAGAAACATCCCACTATCTGAAAAGATAATGGGACGCTCTCTATAGATTCAATCTATTAGTCTTTGAATTTTGCGCTTAGATATTCGCGGTTCAAACGAGCAATATTGCTGATTGATACGCACTTTGGACATTCAGCTTCGCAAGCACGAGTGTTGGTACAGTTACCAAAACCAAGTTCGTCCATCTTTGCCAACATTGCCTTTGCACGACGTGCAGCCTCAACCTGACCCTGTGGAAGAAGTGCCAGCTGGCTAACCTTTGCACTTACGAACAACATTGCAGAACCATTCTTACAAGCTGCTACGCAAGCACCGCAACCAATACATGAAGCAGCATCCATAGCCAAGTCTGCCTTCTCCTTAGAGATAGGAATTGCGTTACCGTCAGGAACACCACCAGTGTTGATTGATACATAACCACCAGCCTGCATAATCTTATCGTATGCTGCACGATCAACCATCAAGTCTCTGATTACAGGGAAACCTGCTGAACGCCATGGCTCTACAGTGATAACATCGCCATCCTTAAACTTACGCATGTAAAGCTGACATGTTGTAGCACCTGTTGATGGTCCGTGTGGATGACCATTTACGTAGAGTGAGCACATACCGCAGATACCTTCGCGGCAATCGTGGTCAAATACCACTGGCTCTTCACCTTTATTTACCAACTGCTCGTTCAGGATGTCAAGCATCTCAAGGAAAGAGGTATCTGTTGGTATGTCCTGCATCTTATATTCTTTGAAAGCACCCTTCTCTTTTGGGCCTCTCTGACGCCAAACTTTTAGTGTAAAACTTATATTTTTTTCCATATTGATTACCGTTTATTAGTTCTTATAGTTACGGGTTTGTACTTTAGTGAACTCATAGTTCAATGGCTCTTTCAGCAGCTCAGGAGTCTTGCCTTCGCCCTTGAATTCCCAACATGCAACGTATGAGAATTCTTCGTCATGACGCAATGCTTCGCCTTCTGGAGTCTGATGTTCTTCACGGAAGTGACCACCACAAGACTCTTCGCGGTTCAATGCATCGTAAGCCATCAACTTACCAATCTCAATAAAGTCTAACAGACGAAGAGCTTTTTCAAGTTCAACGTTCAAAGTATCTGCAACACCTACTACACGTAGATCTGACCAGAACACTTTCTCAATCTTCTCAAGCTCTGTCAAAGCTGTCTTCAATGACTGTTCTGTTCTACCCATACCAACATATTCCCACATAATGTGACCCAATTCCTTATGGATTGAATCTACAGAACGTGTACCCTTGATAGCCATGATCTTCTCAATCTTCTCCTTTACGCCCTTTTCAGCAGCTTCGAATTCAGGCAGATCTGTGCTGAAGCGTGGAACCTGAATCTGGTCTGCCAGGTAGTTCTGGATAGTATAAGGAAGTACAAAATAACCATCAGCAAGACCCTGCATAAGAGCAGAAGCACCAAGACGGTTAGCACCGTGATCTGAGAAGTTACATTCACCAATAGCAAACAAACCTGGGATTGATGTCTGTAGTTCGTAGTCAACCCAAATACCACCCATTGTATAGTGGATA
>JAGCKJ010000056.1 GCA_017647575.1 Bacteroidaceae bacterium
ATGTTCCGTGTTAATGCGCCACAGGCAAACAAAGTTCAAATAGATCTGTGTGGAGTCAAGTACGACATGCAAAAGAGTGAAAACGGCCAATGGAGCGTTACTACACAGCCACAGGTTCCTGGTTTCCACTACTATTCACTGATAGTTGACGGTGTATCTACTGCCGACCCTGCCAGCCAGACATTCTACGGATGCAGCAGATGGTCAAGTGCAATAGAGGTACAGGAAGATAACATGGAGTATATTGAGGTTCAAGATATTCCACACGGCGAAGTTCGTACAGTTCACTACTATTCAAAGGTAGAAGAGGCTTGGCGTCCGCTTATGATCTACACTCCTGCAGGTTACGAAGATGGCAAAACAGAATACCCTGTAGTTTACATACAGCATGGTGGTGGTGAAGACCATCGCGGTTGGATGGAACAGGGACGTACCGCACAGATTATGGACAATCTTATTGCTGCCGGTAAAGCGGTTCCTATGATTATAGTAAGTTCCAACAGTAACGTACAGTCACGTAACGGTGGCATGGGCGGTGGTTACAGTTGGCAAGGCATGCAGACCTTCCGCAGTGAAATGATTGACAACATCATTCCATTTGTAGAGCAGAACTACCGTGTAAAGAAAGATCGCAAAAGCCGTGCTATGTGCGGTCTGTCTATGGGTGGTGGTCAGTCATTCTACATTGGCTTGCGTGACCCTGAAGTATTTTCAAACGTAGGAGTATTCTCTACAGGAATGTTCGGTGGAATATCAGGTGCTGCAAACTTTGATCTTGAAAAAGAGGTTCCGGGAATGCTTACAGATACCAAAACCTTCAATAAACAGTTTGATGTATTCTTTATAACCTGCGGTGAACAGGATCCACGTATTGAATATAACAAAAACATAGTAAAGAAGATGCAGGATGGTGGTGTTGAAGTTAAATTCAATTCATACCCTGGCGATCATGAATGGCAGGTTTGGCGAAAATCGCTCCACGAATTTGCACAATACTTGTTTAAATAAAAATAGACCCGTTTGGGTCTATTTTTATTTAAACAAGTACTATTACCTTATCTATTATGGCATCCTAAAGGATGCGCCCTACGGGCCAATTAATTATTTAAACAATTACTATTACCTTATCTATTATAGCATCCTAAAGGATGCGCCCTTCGGGCCAATTAATTATTTAAACAAGTACTATTACCTTATCAACACTTATATCAGTATTCCTCCCAGAATTACCAGAAGCTGGGCAGTAAGAATCCTGAGAAACATCACAAGAGGATATACGGTTGAATAGCTTACAGCAGGAGCATCGTGTTCTGTCTGGCTATTGGCAAATGCCAATGCAGGAGGGTTAGTACTGCTACCTGCCACAAGACCTATAATGCTATAATAATTCAGTTTATACTTTACACGTGCTATCAAAGCAGTTAAGAAGACCGGAATAACAGTGATTAGCAGACCTGCTATCATATATATCAAACCATCTCCGGAAGTAATGGTATCAACAAAGTTGGCACCCGATTTCAATCCCACACTTGCCAGGAACAGCGCAATACCCACTTCTCGAAGCATTAAGTTTGCACTTGCTTTTGTATATGTAACCAAACCAAACTGATAGCCAAAACGACTTATTAAAATAGCTACCACCAAAGGACCACCTGCCAATCCCAAACGCAATGGCGTTGGAACTCCGGGGATATTTACCGGAATACTACCCAGCAATATACCTAAAAGTATTCCTATAAACAGTGTCGCCATATTAGGCACATCAAGTCTCTTCATTTCATTACCCAGTCTGGTTGCAACTGCAGCCACATTACCTTCATGGCCTACAACAATCAAACGGTCACCCATTTGCAATACCAAACTGGCAGATGCAAATAGTTCAGTACCTGAACGAACTACGCGTGTAATAGTTACATCGTATATGCTACCCAAGTGGAGTTCACCTAAAGTTTTGCCATTTATTTTATCTTTGGTAACTACTATTCTTCTTGAAACCAAAGGTTCTGAACCGGATATATTATCCCACTGAATTTCAACCGCAGATCCCAATATAGTAAGAATAGAATCGGCGTCATCTTCTGAACTTACTATACATAGTTGGTCCCCCAGACTTACCGTAGTATCTCTATGTGGAGTCTCCACCTTTCCGTCATGCAGCAGACGTGAGCATATAAATTCTCTGTTTATAATACGTCTCAATTCAACTATTGTCTTACCTGCCAAACGTTCATTCTGCATCTCGATATACTGGCGTACAGGTTTACTTGCAGCATTTTGTTGCTCCATCAAAGTAAGCTGTTCATTCTCTTTATCGTCTTTGATTTTGCATATCACTTTTACAATCATCGGTACTAAAATAACACCTAAAACTGCTAACGGATAAGCACAAGCATAACCGGTTGCTATATCTGCACTACTGCCTATCTGCTTTAACGCCTCTTCTGCTGCACCAAGTCCCGGAGTATTTGTAACTGCACCGCTCAATACTCCCACCAGCATAGGGAAACTATCGGGATTTGAACGGTCAAACAGTAGGAAAAAGGCACCTATAGCCACAATTATGTTCAGCATAACCATCTCTACAGCAAGCCTGTTCATTCTCATCCCACCTTTTTTAAAGGAGGTAAAGAATGACGGTCCAACCTGCAAACCCAAACTATACACAAATAGAATCAGTCCAAAATCCTG
>JAGCKJ010000057.1 GCA_017647575.1 Bacteroidaceae bacterium
GTGGTGGTAAGATGGCAGCACTGCAGGGTAATACAAATGTTCACCTTACAGGTGGAACTATATCAGGTTCTGTATATGGTGGTGCCCGTATGGCAGATATTCAAGGCTTTACATACGTTTGGGTAGATGGCGGAACTAATATACTTGAAATAGCTTCTGTATATGGTGGTAATGATATATCGGGAAACATTACATCAAATTCAGCGGTTGTTGAAAAACCTTATGACAATATACCGGTAAATACTATTAATGATGGTGACAGCTGGAAGGATTGGAATGCTTTTGTAAGGGTAACATCAACAGCTGCCGATAAGGTAAAAATAGGTTCGTTGTATGGTGGTGGTAACGGTGCATATCAATATGATGGTACTGAAGGTAGCTATACCATTACAATGAAAGACTACAATTCACAGGGTGAAGAAACAACTATCACATATAGCGGTCTAAATCGTCCTACTTTGGGTAAGGTACTTGTAGATCTACAGGGTGGTAGTTTTGATGCTGTATATGGTGGAGGTAATAATGCTACTGTAACCGGTTCTACAGATATATACTTTAATGGTGAATACTTAGAAGCAGAACGCGTATTTGGCGGAAATAATCTGGCTGCAATGGCTATACGTCCTACCTGGCATCTGCGTAAAGGTGTTATTGGCGATCTGTATTCCGGAGGTAACCGTGGTGATATGACATCCTCAAATGGTTTGATACTTGCCATAGAGAGCGCAGGTATGACCATAGAAAATGTGTATGGAGGTTGTAGAATGGCAGATGTTAATCCAACTACTCAGCCTGGTGCAGAAACTTATACAACTACAGTAGGAGGAAAACAGATAGATTTCGATGGTGGATATGCAGCACGAGTATATATCAGTGGTGGTAAGATCAAGAATGTTTATGGAGGTAACGATGTATCCGGAACTGTTTACCATGGTGCTAATGTTGAAATCTTCAGCTCAATATCCGGTAGTATTTATGGCGCAGGTAACGGTGCATATCGATATACTGACCACCCTGATTCCATAGCATCTGATTTTTATTATGAACCAGGTTCTTCTTCTGTAGATGCACTTTATGCTTATCGTCCAAAGGTGGAAAAGACATTGTTGCATATTGCAGGACCTGTAAACGCAGATGGCGAACCAAAAGGTGATACTCTTTATGTCGCCGGTAATGTTTATTGTGGTGGTAACTCAGCTCCACTAAAATCGGATGATACAAAAGCAACCACTCAGTTCCGTATAGGTAAGAATGTTGTCATCAATGGTGTCTTCTTAGGTAGTAATGGAGAACAGATGGTAGAGTCTGACGTTCTTGAATGGTATGCTGACAATGATAACTCTTCCATTGATTTGACAAAATCAGACCAGATGAAACGTTATATGGATGGTGTATCTGTCAACCTTAAACCATCTTTCTCCGTAGATTGGAAAGAGGAATTAACTCCGGACCAGACAGGAACATATATCGGTTCCCTCTATTTAGGAGGAAATGTTGGTAGTCTTACCACAACCGAGCAGATAGATGTAACAATTCCATCATCAATCACCATTTATGAAAAGATAGTAGGTGGTTCCAACAATGCTATTGTTGCAGCAAATGATGGTATAAATGCAGAATATGTAGGTGGTGTTACAGAGCGTTCATCAGGTGATTATAAGCTGAAGATGACTGTTGCCAGCAGAATGGAACCAAAAAAGCTGAATGCAGAACTGGATGGTGGTTATGTTACATCAGCTGAACTTGATTGGAATAAAGCTATTCCAATTGGTCTGTCAGATTCTGTGCTTGCCGGTGCAAATGTATATGGTGGCTGTTATGAGAGTGGTATAGTAAATGGTAATGTTGTTATTGATGTAACTCAGAATCTGATATCAAAGAATATTATTTCTGAAAATCTCCATAAATATAACAGTGGTGATACCGCGATAGCGATAGGTGAATATGTATTTACAAATGCAATATCGGTATTTGGTGGCGGTTATGGTGAACAATCTACAATTAATGGTAATACTACCATCAATCTGAAAGAGAATGCTCAGGTGCTGAAGGTATTTGGCGGTGGTGAATTAGGTGCTGTAACCGGAAGTACATCAATTAATCTGGATAAAAATTTAACACAACCAGGAGAAGGTTATTACAACGCATTTAAGGTGTATGGTGGAGGATTGCAGGGTAATGTAGGTGGTACTGCATCTGTGAATCTGCAAGGTGCTACTGCTTCTGTGAATCTGCAAGGTGGTAAGTTTTACGATATATTCGGTGGCAGCTGTTTTGCCGATATTTACGGAACAGCAAAGGTTATTATAGGTTCTGTTGAATCTGTGAATAGTGACAACCCTTTGCGTGTCATAAATAATGTTTACGGAGCAAATGACTTTGGTGGAACTATTATAGGTGATGTAGGTTTTGGTAAATTAGCTTATGGCGATAAATATGTGAAGGCGCAGACAATGGTTCAGTACAATTCAGGTGTTATTGAAGGTAATATCTTTGGCGGCGCTAATGGTGCGTATGATTATGCAGATCAGTTCAGTTCAATAAATATGGAAGGAAGATATCCATTGTTGAATAAAGAGATAACCGAAAATAGTGCATCGTTTGTAACCTCTAATACATTTGTACATATAGCATCGCCATCAACTAAAATAGATAATA
>JAGCKJ010000058.1 GCA_017647575.1 Bacteroidaceae bacterium
AAGGCGTTGAATTTAATTCAGCGCCTTAATGATTTATATCTGTTTGGATTACTTTAATGGAATACCATTTACTCGGTCCTGATGGCGTCCGCCTTCAAATGGAGTATTCAGATATTCATCCATAATTTTGGCAGCCATTTCGTTATCAATGAATCTTCCCGGCATAACAAGTACATTAGCATCGTTATGCTGACGGATAAGATGAGCAATCTCAGGAATCCAGCACAAACCAGCACGAATACCCTGATGTTTGTTCAATGTCATTGATATTCCTTCACCACTACCGCACATAGCAATTCCTTTTTCCACTTCGCCGTTCTCTACACCTTCTGCCAACAGATGACCATAATCGGCATAGTTACAGCTATCGGGAGTAAAGGTGCCGTAATCTTTATACGGCAGACCTTTCTCTTCCAGATATTGTTTTACAAACTGCTTCAGTTCAAAAGCAGCGTGGTCACTTGCTATTCCTATCATATTAAAGGATTGACTTAACCTGATTGTAAACGTTTTCTGCTGTGAAACCAAGCTTTTCATCCAGCACCTTGTAAGGAGCTGAGAAACCGAATGAGCTTAAGCCCCAAACTTTACCGTTACCTGCTACCAAACCTTCAAGGTTTACAGGCAGACCGGCTGTCAGACCGAACTTCTTAGCTGATGCTGGGAGAATTTCTTCCTGATAGCATGAGCACTGGCTACGGAACAGACCTTCTGAAGGAACGCTTACTATACGGCACTTGATACCATCGGCGCGCAACAGTTCAGCACCTGCAACAAGTGTAGATACTTCTGAACCAGAAGCAAGCAGAATTACATCGTAATCAGCATCTGAACCCTCTACAATGTAAGCACCCTTAGCAGCCTGTGAATAATCATTACCTGCAGGCAGGTTCTTGATATTCTGACGTGAAAGGATAAGAGCAGATGGAGTATCGATATTCTCCATAGCAAGCTTCCATGATGCTGTTGTCTCTTCTGCATCTGCAGGACGGAGAACAAGCATTGAGTTCTTACCGTGGTGGTTCTGTAATTTTTCCATCAAACGAATCTGAGCCTCCTGTTCTACAGGTTCGTGTGTAGGACCGTCTTCACCTACGCGGAATGCATCGTGAGTCCAGATGAACTTAACAGGAAGTTCCATAAGAGCAGCCATACGAACTGCTGGTTTCATATAATCACTAAATACAAAGAATGTACCGCATGCAGCAAATACACCACCGTGCAGAGCCATACCTATGCAGCAGCAAGCCATTGTCAGCTCAGCCACACCTGCCTGGAAGAATGCGCCAGAGAAATCACCCTTAACGAATGATTTGGTCTTCTTCAGGAAGCCATCAGTCTTATCTGAGTTAGAAAGGTCAGCTGATGCACAGATCATATTCTCAACCTGTTCAGCCAAAACTGATAGAACAGCAGCACTTGCGTTACGTGTAGCATCATCAGCCTTCTGCTGAACCTTGCTCCAATCTACCTGAGGAGCTGCACCACTGAACCAAGCCTCCATCTTGGCAGCCTTTTCAGGGTTAGCCTTAGCCCAAGCCTCCTTAGCAGCATATTTCTTAGCGCAGATAGCTTTCAGTTCTTCTGCACGTGCAGCATACAATGCCTGAACTTCAGGGAAAATCTGGAATGGATTTTCAGGATCACCACCTAAGTTCTTAACTGTGTTTACAAACGCATTGCCACCTAATGGAGCACCGTGAGTTTTGCAGTTACGCTCAAAGCTTGAACCATCTTCCTTAAGAGCGCCCTTACCCATAATACACTTACCAATGATAAGAGTTGGCTGACCCTTAACAGCCTTAGCCTCTGTCAAAGCCTGACGAATCTGGTCGCAATCATTACCATTGATTTCAATTACGTGCCAGCCCCAAGCCTTATACTTGGCAGCTGTATCTTCTGAAGTAACTTCTGAACACTCTGTTGAGAGCTGAATGTCATTTGAATCGTAGAACATAATCAGGTTATCCAAACCTAATGTACCTGCTATACGACCTGCACCCTGAGAGATCTCTTCCTGAATACCACCGTCAGAAATATAAGCATAGATAGTGTGATTCATCACCTCTTCGCCCAGCTTTGCAGCAAGGAATTTCTCTGCAATAGCAGCACCAACTGCAAATACATGACCCTGACCTAAAGGACCTGATGTATTCTCAATACCACGCTCTAAATCACGCTCTGGATGACCTGGAGTTGTTGAACCCCACTGACGCAGATTAGCAAGTTCGTCCATTGAGAACTTACCAATAAGGCCTAACTGTGAATAGAGCATTGGAGCCATGTGACCTGGATCAAGGAAGAAACGGTCACGACCCTCCCAATTTGGATTTGCTGGATCGTATTCCAAGAATTCAGAATAGAGCACATTGATAAAATCGGCTCCACCCATTGCACCACCAGGATGACCTGACTTTGCTTTCTCAACCATTGAAGCAGCAAGGATACGGATATTGTCCGCTGCTTTGTTCATTAGTTCTTTACTATTATTCATATCTGTAAATAATTAATTGTAATCTTTTCCTTTTTACAACTTACAAAAGTAAAAAACAAACTTGAAAACACCTAATTATATATAGAATAATAAACAGAGAAACTATTTTTTTCACTCATATAAGAATTTTGATTAACTTTACATAGTTAAAACAATATATATGACAGAAAAGCTTTACATAGGTATAGATATCGGAGGGCAATCATCAAAATGTGGTGTTGTTAACGAAAATGGAGAGATAATAGAACAACTGGTAATAACATCATTGCAGCCAACACTGGAAAAGTATCTGAATGATCTGACAACAGCCATTACAGAGCTTAAACATAAAAGTGCATCATACGGAGAGATTCAGGGAATAGGTATTGGTGCGCCAAACGCAAACTATTATACAGGTTCAATTGAATTCGCGCCAAATATCACCTGGTGCAGAAATGCAGATGGCGAACCCGGAGTAGTAAACCTGGCAAATCTACTATCAGAAAGGACAAAACTGCCTGTAAACATTACCAACGATGCCAATGCTGCAGCTATGGGCGAAATGGCATACGGTGTTGCTAAAGGGTTAAAAAACTTCATAATGATAACTTTGGGCACAGGTGTAGGCAGTGGCATAGTAATTGACGGTAAGCTGGTTTATGGACACGATGGATTTGCCGGTGAACTGGGACATGTCTGTGTAGAAGCAAACGGTCGCCAATGTAATTGCGGATTAAAAGGTTGTCTGGAGACATACGCCAGTGCAATGGGTGTAGCAAGAAGCGCAAAACTTGCACTGCAAAATCCCGAATCCAAAGAGAGCATTCTGCACCAATTCAACATAGAGACAATCAGTGCAAAGGATGTTTACGATGCAGCTAAGCAAGGCGATACTACTGCACTCAATATTTTCACTGAGACCGGTGCAATATTAGGTAAAGCCTTTGCCGACTTTGTCAAGTTCAGCGCACCTGAAGCGATTGTGCTGTTCGGCGGTATGACCAAATCAAAAGAGTTCTTTCACAATGCAATGGTAGATTCCATGAATGAACATCTTATGAAAGTATGGAAGGGGAAAATCAAAATTCTCTACTCTTCATTAAAAGAATCGGATGCAGCCATTTTAGGAGCATCGGCATTAGCCATCAGATAAGACAAGAGGCGAAACTTAAATGTTCCGCCTCTTATTATTTTACATGCTGAATAATCAATTATTCTCAGGGATAGTTGGTATCTCTTCAGCTGAAGGGATATCATATACCGGAGTTACCTCTGGATTAACCATCTGCTGCTCTGTAGCAGACTGAAGCATGATTGAATCATTGCTTTCTGGTGCTGACTTAGCAACAAATGCAGTTAAAATACTCAACACTGCGATACACGCAATCAAACCCCAAGTTGTCTTTTCAAGCAAATCGGTAGTCTTTCTTACACCCATAATCTGGTTTGAAGATGCAAAACCTGCAGCCAAACCACCACCTTTTGGGTTCTGAATCGTAACAATAAAGCAAAGGAATATTGCCAATATTACGATGATAACAAGTAAAACTATATACATCTTTATTATTTGTTTTGATTAATTCGTACTAAAATTTCCAAAAATCTAATTTGGTCTGCAAAGTAAATGTTTTTATTTGGGAAATTCAAATATAATGACCTAATAATTTCCAAAGCTTTATCATATCTGCGTTGTTTTAGGTATATACGCGCTAAAGTTTCAGTATAATTACGATTTTCAACCACAAATACAGCTTCTTCAGAAGAATCTTCATTACCGACTACACTCTGTTCAGATTTCAATGAATCTGAGACAGATTTCTGTAAATCCACTCCACTATCCAGAAAAGCATCTAACAGCGACTCCATTCTTGAAGAGACCTCCTCTTCTCCTTTGGTTAACGATGTTTCATTCTGTTCAGAAAGATATTCAGAGATATATTCAGACGATCCTCGGTCAGTTTGCAGGGCATCAAAGCCTCCGTTTTCATACTTGTCAAGAAAAGCATCGACAAGTTGCATAGTTCTATCTGAAGATTTCTCCTGCATATTACCAGTTTGCAACTGTGGCATTAAAAATCTGATCCACTATATCATCAATCATCTGCTGCACCAGCTCTTCCTGCACTGCCGACAACTGCTGGCTTGAATCATATTCTCTTGATGCTGAGAATGTGCGTTCAAAGTCCTCTTCCCTGTTCTTGTTATTTGTAAATTTTACCCTGACACTCATCTTCAGCTGCACCATAGATGAGTATCCATCGGCAGAGATAGATTTGTTGGTCTGGTCGTATGATGTTATTTCACCGGAAATCTGCAAATCACCATCACGCTTAACCTGACGAAGCTTTGTCTGGCGAACATAGATATCGCTCAATGTATTGTTAAACATTGAAGCCATTGGGCCCCACTGGTATGATGCACGGTTGGCAAAAGTTTCCAATGTGATGGTTTTTATCAGATTGTAATCTATGGATGCGCCATTCAGCTTGTAAGAGATAGTGCAAGCTGAAAGTGAAAGCAACAACGATAGAGCCAATATAATATTTCTCAACTTCATATCATTCCAAATTATACTCCTTAATCTTTCTATACAGTGTTCTCTCAGAAATATTCAGATCCTTTGCAGCATCCTTACGCTTACCTCCATGTTTGGCCAGCGCACGCTTTATCATATCCTTTTCAACTTCGTTCAGAGATAAAGATTCTTCAACATACTCTTCTGTATCCTGTATATCATCATTATCAACTGTAACTATCTGTTTGGAAGGCGATTCATTTTTAGTGATTATTGAAACAGGCTGAACAACAGTCTGCATCTGATCATTCACTGTATTACCCGACAGTTTCTTTACCTGATCCTTCAAATCGGTAATATCTCTGCGCATATCAAACAAAACTCTGTAGAGAATCTCTCTTTCGTTTTCAAAGGAGTTTTCCTGTCGCTGAGAGCCGGTAAGTACTAACGACATATTTTCACGCTTATCAGGCAGATAACTACCTAACACATCGGCAGTAACCACTCTCTGTGACTCCATTATGGATATCTGTTCTGTAATATTCTTAAGCTGGCGTACATTTCCGGGCCAGTGATATTTAACCAAAAGATTTCTGGCATCGTCAGTAAGCTGTATGGCAGGCATCTGGTACTTTTCAGCACAATCTGCAGCAAACTTTCTGAACAGCAATGCTATATCCTGCGGACGTTCTCTTAATGACGGTATCTTTACAGGGATAGTGCATAATCTGTAATACAGATCTTCACGGAAACGTCCCTGCTCTATGGCTTTCAGCAAATCTACATTTGTTGCAGCCACAACACGTACATTTGTAGTCTCCACCTTTGACGAACCCACCTTTATGAATTCACCCGATTCCAGTACACGCAACAATCTGGCCTGTGTAGCCAAAGGCAGTTCAGCAACTTCGTCCAGAAATATTGTACCATTGTTAGCTTCTGCAAAATATCCGTTTCTGTCACTTATAGCACCAGTAAATGCACCTTTTTCATGACCAAACAGTTCAGAATCTATAGTACCTTCAGGTATTGCACCGCAGTTCACAGCCAGATACTTCTTTGTTCTGCGCAGACTGTTTTCGTGGATAATACGGGGAAAGATATCTTTACCTGCACCGCTTTCACCGGTTATAAGCACAGACAGATCTGTTGGTGCAACCTGTATAGCCACATCAATCGCTCTGTTCAGTTCCGGCGCATTTCCTATTATGCGGAAACGCTGTTTCATTCTCTGTACTTCTTCCACATTCATACCTCTGACTCTGAAAAACAGTACAAAAGTACAGATTTTTACAGAAAAGCAGCCACACAACCAAATAAATCTACAAATAGCTGCTGGTATAAGCCATATTAGGCTCTTGTTGAACCAAGCAATAGAGCAAAAATTTGCAGGTACACGAATTTAGATGTAATTTCACACCCTGAAAAAAAGGAAAGAAAAATGACAGATAAAAAAATAGCATCAAACAAAACTCAGAGAGTCTGGGACTGGTTTCTTATAACAGGCTTTATCACATTGAGCATAATAAGTTGCATAGTAAAGCAGAATTTTGAAGTAGTTAGCTTTGCAGCAGGACTCTGCAGCATATTGTGCGTAATATTCGGAGCAAAAGGCAGAATGGAAAACTTCATTTTTGGATTCCTAGGCTCCATTTTAAACGGTTACATATACCTTCATGCTGAAATTTATGGATCGGCCGCTCTGTTCCTGCTGTATAATCTGCCAATGCAGTTTATAGGCTATTTCCAGTGGAGAAAACGCCAGCAAGGCAGCGGAAGTGCAACCATTAAAACCCAGTGGATGAACAACAAGCAACGTATTCTCACCGCAATAGTAAGCGTAGCACTGATTGTAGGAATATATTTCATACTGCAAACCACCAACGGCAACCTGCCTGTTATGGATGCAGTACGTACAGGCATAATGATAGTAACACAATTTGTTCTGACATTTGCATTCATAGAGCAGTGGTTTTTGTGGTTACTGCTTAACAGCGCCACTATCACCATGTGGGCAATAGCAACCATTCGTGGTGAACAATACGCAGTAATCATGATGATTCAGTCACTGTTCTTCCTGCTGAATTCAATTCGTGGTGTAATTGTATGGATAAAATTGAATAAAAACAGATAAACAATACCATGGCAAAAGGCGATAAAATTGCATTCGTATGTTCTGAATGTGGATACGACACCCCAAAATGGAGTGGAAAATGTCCGTCGTGTGGCAGATGGAATACATTTGTAGAACAGAAGATACACGACAAATCCACAGAGAAACATAAAACCGCATTTAGCAATCAGACAAAGGCAAAATCAAATCTGCTTTCTGAAATAGAGAGTATAGAGGAGATAAGATACAACATGCACGATTCCGAACTAAACCGTGTACTTGGTGGCGGTCTGGTTAAGGGCTCTCTTATCCTTTTGGGTGGAGAACCGGGGATAGGCAAATCCACACTTATCCTTCAAACTGCCCTGCAGGTTAAAGACAAAAGAATACTGTACATTTCGGGTGAAGAGAGTGCCAGACAGATTAAGTTAAGAGCAGAAAGACTATCTGCCGGGAACATATCTGATATAGATCATCTGCAAATCCTGTGCGAAACATCGCTTGAAAACATCTACGCACAGATAAAAGAATCAGATCCGGAAATAGTAGTGGTAGATTCCATACAGACCATATCGACAGAGAGTGCAGAATCATCGCCTGGCAGCATAACACAGGTCAGAGAGTGTGCAGCATCACTGCTGAAATATGCCAAAGAGAGTAACACACCAGTCATTCTAATTGGACATATCACCAAGGAGGGAAGCATAGCAGGACCAAAAATTCTGGAACATATTGTAGATACAGTACTACAGTTTGAAGGCGACCAGCACTATATGTACAGAATACTGCGCCCCATAAAAAACCGTTTTGGCAGCACAGCCGAACTGGGTATTTATGAAATGCAACAGAGCGGTCTGAGAGAGGTTTCCAACCCATCTGAATTTTTATTGTCCGATAATCATAGTGGAATGAGCGGAGTCTCCATAGCAAGCACCATAGAGGGTGCCCGTCCGTTTATGATAGAGGCCCAGGCATTGGTAAGCACTGCAGTCTATGGCACTCCACAGCGTTCAGCCACCGGATTTGACATTCGCAGATTAAATATGCTGCTTGCTGTTCTGGAAAAACGTGTCGGCTTTAAATTAGGGCAGAAAGATGTATTCCTAAATATTGCCGGAGGTGTTAGGGTAAACGACCCTGCAATAGATCTGGCTGTTATAAGCGCCATTCTGTCAAGCAGTCTGGATGTAGCCATAGACAGAACATTCTGCATGACCGGCGAAATAGGCCTGTCGGGCGAAATCAGACCTGTAAGCAGAATTGAACAAAGAATTTCCGAAGCAGAAAGACTGGGTTTCAAGCATATCATCATTCCACAGAACAATGCATCGGGAGTAAAAAAAGAGGACTATAAGATAGAGATACTATCGGCACGAAAAGTAGAAGAAGCATTCCGTCATTTATTTGGATAAGTTATGATAAAAGAGATTCAGATCAGGGTTGAACCACAATTCGCATACAATGAGCAGGTGCTGCGTGAAACAGTTGCACGCCAGTGTGCCATTGATGCAAGAACCATAAATGCAGTACGCGTACTAAAGAAGAGCATAGATGCCAGACAACGTACCATTTTTGTAAACCTTTCTCTGAGAATCTTTATTAACGAACAGCCCACTGACGACGGATTCACCCGCATAGAATACCCTGATGTAAGCCAAAAACCCGCAGTTATTGTTGTAGGCGCAGGTCCCGGAGGACTTTTTGCAGCTCTAAAACTGATAGAATTGGGGCTACGTCCAATTGTTCTGGAACGCGGAAAGAACGTGAGAGAGAGAAAAATTGACATTGCCGATATAACAAGATCACACAAAATAAACCCCGAATCAAACTACAGTTTTGGTGAAGGCGGCGCCGGAGCATATTCAGACGGCAAACTATATACACGAAGCAAGAAAAGAGGAAATACAGAACGCATATTAAACATCTTCTGTCAACACGGAGCAAGCACAGCCATACTGAGCGATGCTCATCCGCACATAGGCACAGACAAACTGCCCCGCGTGATAGAAAACATGCGTAACACCATTATTTCATCGGGCGGAGAGGTACATTTTGGTACTAAAATGACCGGTTTTATAATAAATGGCAACAAGGTTATTGGTGCAGAAGCTGTGCAAAACAATACAGAGCGGACCTTTATGGGACCTGTAATACTTGCCACAGGACATTCAGCAAGAGACACCTACAGATACCTGCATTCAGCAAATATTGCCATAGAGGCCAAATCGTTAGCAGTAGGAACACGCCTGGAACACCCCTCAGAACTAATAGACCGACTGCAGTATCACAACAAAAACGGACGTGGCAAATACCTGCCTGCAGCCGAATACAACTTTGTAACACAGGTTGACGGACGCGGAGTGTATAGTTTCTGCATGTGTCCTGGTGGTTTTGTAGTACCGGCAGCTTCTGGCCCGGAACAGATTGTGGTAAACGGTATGTCGCCATCGGGCAGAAACTCAAAATGGAGCAATTCGGGAATGGTAGTAGAGACCAGAGTAGAAGATATTGCCACTAACGAAGATGAACTGAAAGACCCACTGCTGATGATGCGTTTTCAGGAGAAGATTGAACGAGACTGCTGGATAGCCGGCAATATGCGTCAGACAGCACCTGCCCAGCGCATGACCGACTTTGTAAATGGCAAACTGAGCTACGATCTCCCCTCTACATCATATTCGCCCGGACTTATATCATCGCCCTTACATTTCTGGATGCCGGAGTTTATAGTAAAGAGAATGCAACAGGGCTTTCAGGTGTTTGGACGTAGCTGCAAAGGATTTTTGTCATCCACAGCCACACTGATAGCTGCAGAAACAAGAACATCATCGCCTGTACGTATTACAAGAGACAATGAGACACTTCAGCATATTACCATGAACGGATTATTCCCTTGCGGAGAGGGAGCAGGATATGCGGGTGGTATTGTATCTTCGGCAGTAGATGGAGAACGATGCGCCGAAGCAGCATTCAACTATCTGAACAGCCACACTTAATTTTCTGATAGTTGCAGGATAACATATCGCCGTTATCGTTACGCAGATGCATTGCCCCACCTTTGCAATATCGCCATGCATCACAAGTAGCACAAGCGCCATGCTTCATCCACTTGCGGTTTCTGTACTGTTTGAAGCCCTTTTCCCAGATCTGCCAGAAATCGTCGGAATAGATATTACCCTGATGATAATTACTCCTGATACTAAGACAACCCGATATAGAGCCATCATTCAGTATTGATGCCACTCCGGTACCGGCCACGCAGTTATAGTAATTGTCTCTTGCCAATCCTTCATAATTACCTAAGAAACCTTCGCAGGCATAGTTAAGCAATATACCTCCTTCTCTCCTGGTACGAACTATAAAGTCCATCAATTCAACATATTGCTTATCAGACAGAAACAATTCCGGATACTCTACAGCCCTGCCCATAGGTACTATAGTGAATACTCGCCAGTACCTTACCCCTTTACTTATAAGATACTCCTTAAATTCATCCAGATAGCCAATATTTTTAGAGTTAACACAAGTAATAACATCCCATACCAGCCCCCCTGTTTTGGTAAGATAGTCTATTGCCTTATCAGCGCGTTCAAAACTGGAACTGTTTCCACGCATCCAGTTGTGTTCCGCTTCAAAACCATCAAAACTCATTGCAAAAGATGTCAGACCTGTATCTACAAGTGCATTCAGTCTATCTTGGGAGAGCAGCAACCCATTACTTACCATCCCCCAGGAGAATCCACGCTTAACTATCTGCGCACCACATTCCAGAATATCCGGACGCACCAAAGGTTCTCCACCGGTAGTTATAACAGTAATGTCAGAAGAATTTATATGCGATGGACGGGAATCTATAACCCCCAAAAAATCGGCCAGAGGCATATCCTTTTCGGCAGACGACATCTTGCAATCGCTGCCACAATGCAGACAGTTCAGATTACAGCGCAGAGTACATTCCCAGAACAGCTGTTTAAGTTTGTGTTCCAATGATTCCTGCTTCTGAACCACTCTTTCTATTTCCAGATGCAGTTTTTGGCGTAAAGAGAGACTACTTGCCATTTTTCCTTTCAGACTCTTCTATCAGGCGTATCGCTTCGTCCAGTTCACCTATACGTTTTTTGATAGAATCGTTTTCTTCTGCCCTCTTCTTCATCATCTCAGGAGTACCATAAATAACAGAAGTGCTTCTGTATTCAATAATACTCTTCAGCCTCTGTTGCTCTTCTATCAAAGAATCCTTATCAACAGTCTGCATTTTATCGGCAGACTGAATATAGTTTTTGCGTGAACAACCGGCAACAACCAGTAATGACACTGCACTCAGAACCATTGTCCACAACTTTAACACTTTGATTGATATCTTTCTGAAAAACATCGGCTAACACATTTAAGAGTTACACAACACCAAATAGTAACCGCAAAATAAGCCATATTTGTATTATTGTCCAAATAATTGACATTTTTTTAATAGACAACTTACCGAATTGTTTTGTAACTTCGCACTCACATTCAGAAAAGAAGAATAAATATATATTGCAGATATGGAATTAATGAACCAAATCATTGCGCGTGCCAAACAGAACAAGCAGCGCATTGTTCTTCCGGAAGGAACAGAAGAACGAACACTAAAAGCAGCCGATATGCTTTTAGCCGATCAAGTTGCAGACCTTATTCTCATAGGCAATACGGCAGAAATAGCATCAAAGGCTGCTGAATGGGGCTTAAAGAATATTGACAAGGCAACTATCATAGACCCTGAAAACAACCCTAAGAGCGAAGAGTATGCAAATCTGCTGTTTGAACTTCGCAAATCAAAGGGCATGACTATAGAAGAGGCCAGAAAAAAAGTAACCGACCCACTCTACTTAGGCTGTCTGATAATTAAGAATGGCGATGCCGATGGTCAGTTGGCAGGTGCTCAGAACACCACAGGAAACGTATTGCGCCCGGCATTGCAGATAATCAAAACAGCTCCGGGTATAAGTTGCGTTTCGGGTGCATTCATTATGATAACCAACACACCACAATACGGTGAAAACGGAATTATGGTATTTGCCGATTGCGCTGTAACACCTGTTCCGGATGCAGCTCAGCTGGCACAGATAGCTGTAAGTTCTGCAGTAACTGCAAAAGCAGTAGCCGGATTCAGCGAACCAAGAGTAGCGCTTACCAGTTTCTCTACAAAGGGTTCTGCAAAACACGAATGTGTAGATAAAGTAACCACCGCATTGCAATTGGCAAAAGAACTTGCTCCGGAACTAAAGATAGACGGCGAGCTTCAGGCCGATGCAGCCATAGTACCATCAGTAGGTGCAAGCAAAGCTCCGGGTTCAGAAATAGCAGGTAAAGCAAACGTTTTGGTATTCCCATCGTTGGAAGTAGGAAACATAGCTTACAAATTAGTACAGCGTTTGGGCAATGCAGATGCTATAGGTCCTATCCTTCAGGGTATTGCACGTCCGGTAAACGACCTTTCACGCGGATGTTCTATAGACGATATTTATAAAATGGTAGCAGTAACAGCCTGCCAGGCTATGGCTGCAAAATAAAAGATACAAGAAATGAAAATATTGGTATTGAATTGCGGCAGTTCATCTATCAAATACAAACTATTTGATATGGATGCCAACGAAGTAACCGCACAAGGCGGTATAGAAAAAATTGGAATGAAAGGATCATTCCTAAAGTTTACCACACCTGACGGAGAAAAAGAGATAATTGAAAAAGACATTCCGGAACACACTTGTGGTGTAAAGTTCATCTTTGAAATGCTTACCAACCCAAAGGTAGGCGCACTCAAATCACTGGACGAATTGGACGCTGTAGGTCATAGAATGGTACACGGAGGCGAACGATTCAATCAGAGCGTACTGCTTACCAAAGATGTATTGGAAGCATTTGCAGCTTGCAACGATTTGGCACCTCTGCACAACCCTGCAAACCTTAAGGGTGTAAATGCCGTTCAGGAACTATTGCCTAACATTCCTCAGGTAGGTGTATTCGACACAGCATTCCACCAAACAATGCCCGACTATGCATATCTGTACGCAATTCCATATTCACTATATGAAAAATACGGTGTACGTCGCTATGGTTTCCACGGAACATCACATCGCTACGTATCATCAAAGATTTGCGAATATTTGGGAATCAAGGCAGAAGGTAGCAAGATTATCACCTGTCACATAGGTAACGGTGGTTCTATAACAGCCGTTAAAGACGGCAAGAGCATAGACACCACAATGGGATTGACTCCGTTAGACGGTATAATGATGGGTACACGTAGCGGTAATATAGACGCCGGTGCAGTTACATTCATTATGGAAAAAGAGGGATTAACCCCAACAGGCGTATCCAACTTGCTTAACAAACAATCAGGTCTGTTAGGCATATCGGGAGTATCATCCGATATGCGCGAAGTATCCGCTGCCGTTGCAGACGGTAACAAACGCGCAGAATTGGCAAAACAGATGTATTCCTACAGCATTAAGAAATATATTGGTGCATACGCTGCTGCTATGGGTGGTGTAGATGTAGTGATATTCACAGGTGGCGTAGGTGAAAACCGTCACGAAATACGCGAATCTGTATGTGAAGGTTTGGAATTCCTGGGAATCAACATAGACAAGAAGATAAATGCAGAAGTAATGTTTGGTAAAGACGGCATCATCTCTACAAAAGAATCCAAAGTAAAGGTTGTAGTTCTTCCTACCGATGAAGAGCTGATGATTGCAACCGACACAATGGATATTCTCCGCGCACTATAATTAAACCAATCATAAACATTGAGGGGTTCACTTCACAAGCGAACCCCTCTTCTGTTTATTCAGTTATCATAACTGCTATATTTAATACTTTTTTTCTCATATCACAGGTCTTGTAAAGTTAACCTATTTATATTCTTTATAGTCCAAATAATATTTTTTCTTGTTCCTCCTTTTTCGAGTAACCCAAGTGCAATCAGTTCATTTACTTCGCGTTGTAAGGTTCGTAGTGGAATATTGGTCAAGACTTGAAGTTTAAGGACAGACAGTGTATTGTCAATCTGAATTGCATGTAATATGCGTTGCTTGTTCGCGCCAAGATTCGCGCCACTCTGTGCGGTTTGAGCCTCATTCGCGCCAAGATTCGCGCCACCCTGTGCGGTTTGAGCCTCATTCGCGCCAAGATTCGCGCCATTTTCAGGGAGATATAAAATTACTCTCGAAAATTCTCTTTCACTTTCGATCTCAACCTTGGAGTTGGTAATCTTTTGCCACGATAGCAATTCATCCAGACCAAAACCTTCGTTCTCACACAAATCTGCCCAACGGAACATTTTTGAGATACCCGGATTTCTTGCCATAGAGAAGAACTTGCCAACCATCTTGTTTAATGCTACCGGAAAACTTCCTGCATTCAAGAACTCTATGCGATTCAGGAATACATGTATCGAAGACCTAAGTGGGCTAAAGAAATCTGCATGTTGGCAGAAATTCACAAGAGCCTCTCTGACAATATCAGACATCGATGTATCGTGCTCTGCAACGCCAAGGTGATTTATCTTACCAAAAGGTACATTTACAACAGTCTGCAGTCGTCTCATAATAATTAAATACGAATCCCAAATATTGTCCTGTTCAGGTAATTTATAGGTATAACGCTGCTTGGCACTGGTAACATCTATGCCGGGTATCTCGAGATAACTTAATGCAAAGGTGGGTACAAATTGCTGGACATACTCTCCTTTACCAAACATCAAGAGACACGAATAGGAAATTTCACCATTATCGTTCAAAAATTTAATCTTATTGCAGAACGAAGCATCATCCAATTCGGGATATGCCTGATCTGGATTATACGCTTTCACATAGCTTCTATATGACTTCAATGAAGCACTGTTGACCATATCAAAATTGCTCGTAGGAATAAACTGTTCTGTCTTTATTCCAAATGATTGGTCGCGGAACATTGCGTTAATTTCCGCTTCTGTTGCTCGCTGGTCACCGCTTCCCATTCGTATATATGTATTTGAAGGTACATTGTAATAAATGGGTCTGATTTTTGACGCAGGTATATAGAATGCTAAAATCTTCTTATTATCAATAATATATCTTTTTGGTTGAGCAATCAACTGGGCATTGAATTTCTGCGACCTTAATGTGCTGAAGAAATCTTGCTCCAATTTTTCGATATTATCCACACCCTGAATGGAGAACGTTTTACCCTCTTGCTTCACACCAAGAACTATCCAACCACCATAGCAATTGGAGAAAGAACTGACACTTTCCCAAATATCCTTGGGCAATTCACTTTTAGCAGTCTTTGCTTCAAAGTCCTCCCATTCCAAATCAGCTATTCTTTCTTTAAGTTCTTCTTTAGTCATATGTTCAACCATATTTATATCAGATGCAAATGTAACAAAAAGTAGCAAAAATTATGATTTAAGGGGAAAGAAGACGGGAAGAGTAATGAAGATGGCAACAATAGAGAAAAGCATGCCACCCATTACACCAATGGCAAACGAGAACCAGAACGGATCACTTTTACCATCAAACAAGAAAGGAATCAATCCCAACACAGTACTAAGAATAGTAAGCAAGGTAGGAACTATCTTTCTGTTATAAGCCTTCACATAAATTGGAACACCGGCTTTTCCAACTGCCCCGCACACAGTTCGATATTCTGTAGTGATGTAAATACCCGCATTAACCACAATACCCGAAAGCATAACCATAGCAGCAAATCCGCCTTGACCAAAATCCGATTTGCAGATAGGATATACCAGCAACATACCTATAAAACTTACAGGAATCATCATAATAATGGCAAACGGCTGTTTAAACGATTCAAACAGAATAGAACAAATTAAGAAAATAACAGCAATAATAACCAGCACCAGAATAGTCCACTGTTTCTGAGTAGCCATACCAAAGCCATACGATTCACCATCTACGCTGTAACCCATGGGAAGCGTTTGGTTCAAACGGTCCACATGATATCTCTCCATAGCGCCACGCAGTTCCCAAGAACCTATAAATTCATAGCCCACAGAGATTACGTACTCCTGATTCACCCTTTCTATATCCAAACCCGTTCTACGCTTAGTTATACTGCCTATATCGTTCAGTCTGGTCTTTACGCTGTCTATATCCACCATATCATTCCTGATATGCCACAAATCGAAATAATCACGTTCTGCCGATATAAGACGAACAGGAGTATTTTCTGTACCATCAAATACCGAACCTATGTTACTATTATACAATTGTTCACCCAAAAATGAATAGTAGCGATACAGATTCAAACCATTTGAAACTATCTTCTCCCTATCGTATTTCAGGCTGAATTCATTCGCCACAAAAGAGTTATATCCGGCAGAAAAACCGGCATCGGAAACACGTTTATTTGCTTTTAAAGAATCAATCAAATCTTCTGCATAACGGTAAAGCATATCGTAGTTATAACCTCTTAGAGTAAGGGAATTACTCCACGATGTACGATAAACACTGTTACTCAGATAATTATCATTTGAATCGAGTGCCGGAATAGTCCAAGTGGCGCCACCATATCCACAAGCCTTTTTCCAAGCGGCACTCTTTAGTTCGTAAGGGAAAGAGGTATGTTCATATTCATCTTTAAAATGCACCTCTATACGTCCTGATGTACCGGATAGCGACGTTCTGAAAGTACTAATTTCATCAAACTGACTTAACCAGTTTTCCATCTCCACCACAATATCATTCAGCTGCTGTACAGTACAACCTTCTGTCATATTTGCATAAATACTCAACACCACTTCAGGCGTCTCATTACGATTAAAGCCCGAACTTCCGCTTCTGGCCTTCATAAATATATTCAATGCACCACCCAACGGATATTCAAAGAACAGTTTGTTCTGCTGATACCATTTACCACCTATAGTAGAATTATACAACCCCACCAAACCACCTTTATATGCCTCTTCCGGATAATAAGTGTAACTCACATCTTTCAGTGCCATATCTTTATGCACCACCTTAGAAGGCAATAACTGAATAGGGATACCAAAACCCAACAGAATGAGCAGAACAAACACCCATCTGTGCTTTCTGCCCCATAAAACCATATTGGTGTAACGTTCAGTCTGTTTAATCAACCTTCTACGACGTTTAAAGCTACTCTTTACAACACCCTTTGCATTTAGCGGAATCTTATCAAGCAAAGCCGGCACAAAGAGAAATGCCACAAACATAGAGATGGTAAGGTTTATTACTATAACCCAAACAAAGTTTGTAAGATTTGCACGCGCACTCTCAGGTAGGAAGAACACCACCATTAGCGCAGCTATGGTAGTAAATAAGGCACCAATTATAGATAGCACCACCTTTCTGTTACCATAGTATGAATAGTGGTCTGCTATAACAATGGCAGTATCAATAATAATACCCAACGACACTGTAATACCCGCCATAGAGTAGAGTTCTATCTGGATATCGAACAGATTATAGAAAATAACTGCCGACAACAGATTTGCAACAATAGTCAATGACATTACAAACAGATACCTAAAACTTCTGCTCACTGCAAAGACAAAAGCCAGCAGTATAATCAAAGAGAGCAATGCCCTGAAAAGAATTCTGTTGATTTCCGATTTCAATGAAACCGATGCATCGTAAGTCTGTTCAATAGCAAAATTGGCAGGAAACTTCTCTTTCAGTTCCTCCATCTTCAGTTTAACAGCATCAGACACATTCAAAATATTGATACCCTCCTGTCCCATCACACGAATATCAATAGTATTCAGTCCGTTTATTCGGTCATAAGAGTATGGTAACTGCTCCTGATAAGTAACCTTAGCAAAATCGCCCATATAGTAAAGACGATCATTCACCATTTTAACAGGAATACGTTCCAGTTCACCCTGCAAATCGGTAGTAGTCAGACGCACCAACATCAAACGATCGTCCAGCACCTGGGTTCCCACAATACTATTATTGAAATAGTTGTTAAAAGCAGCACTCAAATCGCCGGGAGAAAGCCCTGCGGCACGCAAAGAGTTAGGATTGAAGGTAAGCACCCATTCAAAAGGCATAGCCCCCGATGTAGTAACCTTTTCCACACCATCCACACGCGAAATAGGTGTAACAATATTCTTCTCCACATACTCCAGAATCTGTTGTGCCGGCATATCGGCATTCACAGTATATGAAAGCACGTCTGTAGTAGAGTTGTTTCGTCCGGAAATAGAACCGCCTACAGAGGGATAAACTCCCTGTGGCAACCTATCTCTAATCTGTCTTAAACGGGTAGAGACATCAAATCTGGCAGTCTCTATATCGGTACCCTTTTTAAAGGTGATAGATACATAACCACCACCATTGTAAGATACCGCTCTGGTATCGCTTACGCCCGATAATGTATTCATAGCTCCCTCTACCAACGACGTAACTTCATTCTCCACCACACGGGCAGAGGCCATATAGCTAAAACTTACAGTTACATTATTTGTTCCCGTAGTAGGATGATACTGCACATTCAGCAGTGGTAACGTAACCGCTCCCACTATCATCAGTACAATCATTATCAGAATAACCGAAAACGATGATATTTTCCAAGTATTATTTGTATTTTGTTCCAAAGCTATCTCTTTTCAGTATTTTTATAAATGACATAATATGCCAAAGGAATAAAGAACACACTCACCAAAGTACCTGCCACCATACCGGCTATCAAAGCCAGTGAAAGCGGATATTGCAAATCGCTACCCATATCTCCACGAACCAAGAACGGAGCAATGGCAAGTATGGTAGTAAGCGATGTCATAAGGATAGACTTTAAGCGTCTGCCTCCAGCCTCCATAATAGCATGCTTCAACCCCATTCCATCTTTGCGCAGACGGTTAATAGTATCCACCTTAAGAATAGAGTCGTTAATAACAATACCACACATCACTACAATACCAATCATAGACATCAGGTTCAGGCTGACACCACAAATCCACAGCACCAACATAGCGGCAAAAATATCAATGATAAGTTCCGATAGGATAATAAACGGTTGCAACAAAGATTCAAATTGAGCTGCCAGAATAAAGAAGAGCAACAGAATAGAGATAACAAGAACCAGACAGAGTTCCTCTATCATCTGTCTGTTAGTAAAATAAGAACCCTTGAAATCTACCTGGAAAGTATTGCCATCTTTCACTGTCTTCCTTATAACATCCATTACCTGTTTCACCTTACCACCCTCTATATCAAGCACCAACGGATAATATTCACCTTCGGCACCCATAGTAATAGTTTTAAGATCTCGGTTTCTGGTCTCCTTCAGCAGCAGTTCCAGCGGGACACTACCACCACGATACGAATCTATATATACACCCTGTACCAAGTCTTTAGCCTCTTTTTCGCCTACACCTATCATAACAGGCATAGATACATTACCCTTATTTACGCGCAGCACTTCGTTTTCATTCATTGAATTACGCAGATAAGAGAGAATGTTGGAATAATCCACATCATACATAACCAAACGTTCCGGATCGGCTATCAGTTCAATATATTCATTCCATTCAGCAGGTTGCACATCAACACCCGGAAGAACCGCCCTGATTTCTGCCAGCAGTTCATTTAGCTGTTCCGGATCTGCAGTCTTGCCATCATTACGTTTCAAACAAGCCACCAACTGCGGTTCCTGTTCAGCAAAGATCATTTCGAACACATTACCCGACGTATGGAAAGAAAACACCGATTCCGGCCACTCCTTACGCAGATATTCAGAGATAGAATCTTCCAACCGTTCCAGTTCTTCCACAGAAGCCGCCTTAACATAAATAAGACTCTCAGAAAGCGACATCTCTTTAGTATGTGACAATACAAACTGCTGAGCTCCGGCCAAAACAGAATACTGCTCCACACTATCAGCGCAACTGCTTATTATCTGCACACACCTTTCATCCATTCTTTCGGGCGTAATACGTTCGTTCCATTCAATATTTACCAGCATATCTGTATGCGACATATCTGGCAGTTTCTGCTTATCTAACTTAACAAACAGCAAACCTATCAGCAACAGCGAACCACCAAAAATAGACCACATTACACCTCTGTGACGGAAAAACCATTTAAGTCCGCGTTCATAAACTGTATCAATCTTATTCACACCCAGACGTTCTATAAAAGCATTCGGAGTAAAACAAGTCTGTTTTCTGTAAATCCTATAGTAAAGCACCGGAATAAGCAGAACAGAAACTATCAATGCAGAGAACAGAGTAATAGCCACAGCCATAGCTTCGTCATAGAACAGAGCGCCTGCAATACCATTCAGAAAGATAAGCGGAATAAAAATAGCACAAGTGGTAAGCACCGAACTGAGCATAGGGGCAAACACCTCTTGAGTACCCTTTACACAGGCCACATCTAAAGATTCACCTTTTTGCCATCTCTGCGTAATATTATCTATAGTGATGATAGAGTTATCCACCATCATACCAAGTCCCAACACCAAACCGGATAACGATATAATATTGATAGAAATCTTAAACACATAGAAGAACAGGAAAGATAGAACCAATGCCGTAGGAATAGTAACCACCACCACCAACGGAGAACGAAAATCCAGCATAACGAAGAAGATAATAATACAGGCAAACAGCGCACCAAACACCAAATT
>JAGCKJ010000059.1 GCA_017647575.1 Bacteroidaceae bacterium
CACACAGAAGTCCACAAACACGTCACACCAGTCTGCACCGTTCTTCTTGCCGTTGTAGAATGTCGGATAGTGGCTGTCGATCCATGCAGCATATTTATTCTTTTTGCCAGGTCCCGGTGCCTTATAGCCTACTTGCGAGAATGCAAGCCGTACAGCTTCACGTGCAGTGGGTTTACTCATGGTTATTCTCCCGACAACTTGTCAATGAGCTTCTGAAGTGCCAGTGTGTTATTGTTGAGTGCTTCGGTCATTTTACTGACTTCTTCCTTATGCTCTTTTCTCATCTCTTCTACCTGCTTACTGTTCTGCTCATACTGCCATTTAACAAAGTATGCACATCCCAGAGCTGCTACAATAGGAAAACCTACTGCTGATATGATCTGTACTATCTCATTCAGAAGGTTCACCCTCTTAACCTACGACTACTAATGCAATGCCCGGTGTTTGCGTAAACTATCCGCCACTGGCATTATTCTGTACTGTCTGGATGATCGTTCTGCTGTCTACCTTAAAGAGATTATCATCAAGATACAAGTTATATTTGTTTTCCTGCCTTGCTATTACTCCCGTAAGATTACGAATATCACCTGCATATGTTGAAAGAACATCAACATGTCCCTGCACCATGCATGTGTCGTGTGTAAGTGCAGTTATCTCAGTAATGAAATATTTTCTATTAAATGCACCTATTTCCATATAGTTATAGCCTGCAACGGTCTCTGCACTGACATGACATAAAATAGAAGGGTTAATAACATTACTGTTATTGATAAGTGTACCGCTTAATGAGGTGCCGCCCGTCTCCATTACCTTGGTCAGTTGCGTTGTTTCTGATTTTGTCTTTTTAAGATCAACCTGAAAACTCATAAGATAACTCCCTTCATAAGTAATGCTTCGATCTCTGCTATCTCAGGTGCCGTTGCAACCATACCCTTTATGTGTATCTTTTCAACTTCAGTATAACCAGTCAAGTCTCCGAGTTTGTAAGTCTTACCGAGTGCATAACCTTTGATCTTGTTAAAGTCGTCATAGTCCTGCACATAGGGCTTTTCAAGTAACAGATACGGTCTTCTGATATTCATCAAAGCAGTAGTGCCTGAGATGGTTCCTGAACGTGATACTGCAGGCTTAGCAAGTGAAGCAAGAGCAGTACCAACGTTTTTTACACCTGTTGCAACATTGCCTGCATTTATGGCTTCAGCAGTACCGGCAACTGCAGCTTCACCGCCACCTGCACCGCTGGTCATGGCTGCACCTGAAGCAGCTGCACCGCCGGTGCTGGTCAATGCCGCTGACATAGCACCTGCAGCAAGTGTCGCAGCTGCCATATATGTCTGGCCCCAGTTATTCTGGCTGATAGGGAACGGTGCAGCAAGTGAACCTGAGTATGTATATCTTACAGTTGCCTTATCAGGATCATTTGTAGTACCGACAGAGACAAATGCAACACACTGACCGCTGACGTTATCGCAGTTATATTTAACAAAAACATATTTGCCCATTGTATCATCAGCATTTAACTGACGGATGCCTATACCGGGGAGATATATGTTTACTCTGGTATACGGGCTTTTATCTAGATAAACGTTCTTGTTAGTAGGTGCATAAGCATATCCAAAGTTAATTGACTGCCACTGTTCTGCAGGATGAGCAAACTTACCTGTTGATAACCCCATGAAACCGATCTCTTCAGTTGTATTTGATTTCAGCTTCAGAGGATATGGGAGATAATGAAGAGAGACAACACCCTGAATAGGGTTCTGCCAAAGTTTCATAATGCTTTCAACCGGTGCAGCACTATGAAGATACTCCATAAATAATTTGAGTTCTGCTTTTGTAGGTGCATAAATTCTTATACTGCCTACATCTGTCATGTCTGCATCAGGTAATGTAGGCGGAATTATCGGAGGGCCGTCATCATTATCATTGTCTCCGTTACCGCCTTCGTTATTCTTATTAGGATCATTGTTTGAAGGATCATCGTAGTCATAGATATTTTCTGTATCTAAGTTTTCAAGAACAGTCCAAATAGGACCATACTCACGTGCAGTCAAATAACCTACAAGTTCAAGCCCCCAGCCCTTACCAACTTCATAACAAATATCAATA
>JAGCKJ010000060.1 GCA_017647575.1 Bacteroidaceae bacterium
CTTATAGTACTGGAGCTGTTTTACTGAATCCACCGGTACTTTCAGTGAATCAGGACCCATCAATGAGGTCTCGTCGGCCTCAAAGCCATAGAAGAACAACTGCTCCTGAGCCTGAACGCTCATTCCAAACAGAAGTGCTCCCGCTAAAATTAAGTCACGTTTTTTCATAAATGTGAAAATTTAGTTAATAAATAAGGTTAAAAAAATTCAATTAATAATTTATGCAATAAATTGCCAACAGGTTGGGGACATACCTATAATAAGGGCGAACAGAATATTTCTGCTCGCTCTTATATAAATAATGGTACTATAACGGTACTAATTATAAGGTAATATTATATCAGATAGTAATTTTATAATGTAAGAAAAAATCAATTAAAATAGCTGTATTTTGTAATTATCTTTTTAGTGATGTCGAATTGATCGGCTTTTATGTACCTTTTTAGTATGTCCGGATTGGAATGGCCTGTAATTTTCATAATATCGTAGATGTCTATTCCTGCCAGATACATCAGCGTTGCTCCTGTCCTTCTGGCAGTGTGGCTATAGACCAGTTCATATTTTTTCTTATGTTCAACTATAAACTTACCACCCCTAATGCTGCTAATCTTTATTGGCTGGTTTATCTTAGCCATTCTGGCAATCTGCTTTATATATATGTTTATCTGTAGATCCTTTAATTTAGGTAGGTTATAGTCATATTTCTTTAGTATGCTCATTACAGTAGATGATATTGGTATAAGAACCTTGGCTTTTGTCTTTTGTTGAATAAGATCAAGTACATAGACCTGCCTTGTCTCTGTAATCCCCTCCTTTGTCTCTTTTATGTTTATTTTACGTATGCTGTTAGACGTAATTCCATTGTAATCTGATACACGCTGAGCTGTGAATACGCCTACAATAAATACGTCTCTGACCATATCCAGCATTTTATGCTCCTTTTTTGATAAGTCAAGTGCAATAATGCTTTCTATCTCTTCTCTGGTAAGATATATTGAATCAGTCTCTCTATTGACTGCTTTGAATGCCTTCTCTTTATAGGCCTTGTTTACCAGATGCCCGTCAAATTCGGCATAATGAAGAATAACCTTAAGTATGCTGATACATTTGCCTACAGTATTTACCGAATAGTTTTTTCTCTCTAAATACGAGATGTAATTTTTATAGAAGGCAATGTTTATGTCCTTGAAATCGAATAATTCACCACTATCTTCCTGATAGTATAAAAATTGATGGTAGGTCTGAATGTATGCATTAATAGTGCCTTGTGAAAAGAGCGTACCTTTAGCAGTATGTCTTATTCCGGCTTTCATCTCTTGTATAACCAGATGGTAGTAATCTGCCAGTGAAATTTCATTGTTTTGCTCTCTGGTTGTTGCATTTCTTACAATTCGTGCCACTTCAGTTGAGGTGATTTCACCTTTTGATTCCAACTGACTGTTGATTTTTGCCTCAATTTCATTTAAACACCTGAAGATACTTTGTGCCTCTTCTGTTCTTGCATAATTCTTAAATGCACAACTGTCCCTGGAAAGTTTCCATTTTTGGATAGGGACTTTTAACTTAGTAGATTGGCGTATATTAATACCTAATATACTTGACTGTACCCTTACCTGTACAGTGGCATAGCCAACCTTTTTTGAAGTTCGTAATTCAAATGTAGTTGACATAGTTAGTAGCTGATGTGTAGTTAAAAAGCGGTACTAAAGTGGTACTAAATACATGAATGATGAATATTTAGTAGTCACTAATACCGAATGTTTTTTCAAAGTTATGGTAAACTTCATGTAAAATCAAATAATATCAGCCTGATTGTTTATTTTTGATGGGACTGTGTCCAGTATGGTAAATAGTTCATCTACTGTTTCTGCTCTTAGCATCTCTATTCTTGTTCTTTTAAAATCTGGTATGGATTTGAATATTGGGCTATTAGCAAGATGCCTTCTTATATGAATAATACCCCTGCGTTCATCCAGACGCTCTATGCTGTCCAATGTTTCCTGTTTCAGGACATTAAGTTTCCATTCAATTCCGGGGTCGGGGAGTGCTGTTCCTGTGTTTAAATAGTGTTTAATCTCTTTGAATATCCAGGGCCTGCCAAAACTGGCTCTTCCTACCATTATACCATCTACGCCATATTTGTCAAAACACTCTTTTGCTCTTTCAGGCGTAGTTATATCTCCATTGCCAATAATAGGAATAGTTATTCTTGGGTTCTCCTTAACTTTTCCTATCAGTGTCCAGTCTGCCTGGCCTGTGTACATCTGAGCTCTTGTTCTGCCATGTATGGTCAATGCTTTGATACCGCAATCCTGTAACTGCTCTGCCAGTGTAACAATAGGTTTATTGTCATCACTCCATCCTAATCTGGTTTTTACAGTAACGGGGATGTTTACAGCTTTAACCACTGCAGCTGTTATCTCAAGCATTTTTGGAATATTCTGCAACATTCCTGCACCTCCACCTTTACCTGCAACCTTCTTGACAGGACACCCGAAATTCAAATCCAGAATATCAGGCTTTGCGGCTTCTACCATTTTAGCAGCTTCTACCATCGATTCAGTGTCACGTCCATATATTTGTATGGCGACCGGTCTCTCTTCTTCTGCAATCTTAAGTTTCTGCATGGTTTTGTTTACCTCTCGAATCAGAGCATCGCTCGATACAAATTCAGTATAAACCATATCAGCGCCAAACTGTTTACAAAGCAGGCGGAAGGGTAGGTCTGTTACATCCTCCATAGGAGCAAGCAGGACCGGATGTTCTCCTAAATCAATAGTATCTATTTTCATACTGCGAAGTTACAAAAATAAGGTGGAAGTAAAACTACCTCCACCTTATTATATATATAGGATATCTATTATAGTCTATCCTCTGGAATCATTGGGTTAGCATATACGCTCTTTGGTACAATTTCCATTACACCGAATGGACATACACCCTTCTCACCACCTACCAAACGGATACGCAGTTTATAAGTCTTGTCATGTTCCATATATTCGGTTGTAAGAATCTTACGCATACAGTCTTCACGGTCTCTACGCAGGTTGATTGAACCCTGTGCAGAATATGAAGCCATAGCCTTCATATAACCACGGTTACGCATAGCCTTGTCATTGGCAATAATCTTATCTTCGTCACCTAATTCATTGTCTGGGAAGCCACCAATACGTGGATCCTGAACGCTGATAGTCATATCGATAGGAATTCCGCAAGGATGCATTTCTGAGTTAACTTCACCAAAGTAAATCTGGATAACACCGCGGTCAGACTCTTCCATGTTGTCTTCAGCAGCCAAAGTGTTCATGAACAGACGAATTTCATATGTACTTGTGAATGGTACAGGTGGAAGTGTAACTGTTACGTCATATTCATCAACGAAGTTAATCTCTTCTCCGCGGAAGATGGTGAATACACCATTACTTGAACGTACCAACATACCTGTTGACTGTGATAACTCAAAGTTTTTGCAGTAGCCTTCCAGGAAGCTATATGAGTATCCGTCAGTAGAACTATATGGAGCAACTCTACGTGCGCCACTATTGATGAAGTCTGGTGACAAACTCTGACACATAATTCTCATACGTGTATTAAGTGCATTGTTACGAACATCCTTGCTGTAAAGCAGTGGCTTTTCTATGTAGTGATATTCTCCATTTAAAGCATCCTGCTGAACTTCTGATTCTGTTGGCTTGAAGATCTTTACACCTTCGTGTGTCAGTGTTCCAGCCTTTTGGGTACCCTTTCTGTTTACATAAACGTCTGGTTCACCGGTAGTCTTTGCAGTACTGATACGCATAATTGAATGAGGCATAAGAGTCTCATAGAAATCTTCAATATCAATTGAATCCCAGCTTGTGTAGTAGTCACGAATAGTTTCAGCTTCTGTGTTATCACCCTTACCATTGTGGAAGCTGTTATAGCTTAACTGAACAGGTAGAATGTGATATGAGATGAATCTGTTCAATGGGTTTTTGCGATCTGTAAAGTCGTTTGCATTGTATGTATCATCAGGATATGATTCGTCATAAATCAACTTTGCATAGTTGAAAGCATACTGTGGGTTGGAGATAATATCTTCCTCTGTATATTGACCGCCTAATGCTGCGTTAATCTCTTCTACCATGATTGAGTCTGGAACTGCGAACATGGTATATAGAATTTTTCTTTTCTCAGGGAAGATAACCTTTTCCTCCTCACTACCAATAGCATATATAGGGTTTCTGTCACCCAATACGGTAGAGTCAGTAGAAAGTATAGGATATGTTGGGTCCAGATATGCGTCAGAAAGTACAACTTCCATAGCAGTCTCTTTCAGAATCATTGAGAAGATGTTCAGGTTTTCGTCAAGAGCAATCTGGTCTGAAAGGTTGTTGTTACTTGGAGCAACAATGTCTGTCATAATGTGTACAACGCCATTCTGAACGGTATCATCACGCTGTACGATTCTTGAACTCTTATTGATGAAGTATGCAACATCACGGCCTACAGTGTCGCCAGCTTCGCTAATGTCATACAATTCACCTGTTGTGTAGATAAGATATCTGTCCAACATATTTGGATAAGGCAGAGCACCATCAATCAGGTCTGAGCAGTAGAATGTGTGGCTACACAAGTGTGTGAGAGCAATAGTGTCCAAAAGGTCATTCTGCAGATCTGGGTATAGTCCTGCTGCACGTAAGTCATCAATTTTTGCAGCCAGCTCCTGAATATTTGATACACCATATTGTTCAAATACAGTCTGGAACGCGCTGTTTGTTGGTGCAAAACAGGTGTAATCACCATAAGAACTCATTTCACCCCATCTGCCTGCCTCTTTCAAGCAGAAAATGTAATCGCTGAAGATAGAGTCTCTGCTCTCCAGATAATCGGCGATTGTTTCTCCTGTAAAGGTGTAATAATTGCCAGGTACTATCTCATCCAGACAGCTAGTCTGAAACATACCGGCAAATAAAATCAGAGATGCATAAAGTGCTCCCTTAGAAAGCTTTGTACGCAGTTTCTTTTTCATATTTTGGTTTTTAATTGTTAATGCTAACTAGTTTATAATTAGTAATTTATCTATTGTTCTCAGAATTCGCATTCTGCAAAAGACAATAGTGAGCGTTCAAAGATAAGTAAAAAAATAGTATAAATTGATTTTTTTTGACAAAAAAATAGGGTGGAAATTAAAAACTTCCACCCAGAATATAGTTTCTATAAATCAATTTATAGTCTGTCTTCCAGTTGATATGGGTTTGCATAGACACTCTTTGGTACGATTTCTATGCAGTTGAATGGGCAAACACCATTTTCACCACCTACAAGACGAATACGCATTTTGTATGTTTTGTTATGTTCCATATACTCTGTAGTAAGAATCTTGCGGAAACAGTCGTTGCGGTCTCTGCGCAGGTTGTCACCATTACCCTGGTTCGTTGTGTAAGACTGCATAGCCTTCATGTAACCACGGTTACGCATAGCTTTGTCATTTGCAATAATCTTATCTTCATCACCCAGTTCGTTGTCTGGGAATCCGCCAATTCGTGGATCTGTCAGAGGAATTGTCAGGTCAACAGGGATACCGCATGGGTGCTGGTCGTATGTTCCATCCTCCTTAGCTTCTCCAAAATATACCTGAATAACGCCACGGTCATTACCCGTGTCGGAATCTGCCATTGTACACATATAAAGACGGATTTCGTATGTACTTGTAAATGGTACAGGTGGTAACTGTATTGTTACGTCATACTGGTTCATGAGTGTAATCTCTTCGCCAAGGAAGTTTGAGAAGTAGTGGTTCTTGTATCGTACCCACATGTCAGTTGATTCTGTCATCTCAAAGTTTGTGCAGTAACCATCAAGGAAACCATAGGTGTAAGCATCTTTAGATGTTGTATCTTCTACCAATCTGCCGCGTGCACCACTGTTAATAAAGTCCGGTGACAAACTCTGACACATAATTCTCATACGTGTATTGAGAGCACCTTCACGAACATCTCTGCTGTAAAGCAATGGCTTTTCAATGTAGTGGTATTCACCATTCAAGGCATCCTGTTGAACATCAGAATCTGTTGGCTTGTATATCTTAACACCTTCGTGTGTCAGTGTTCCTGCCTTCTTGGTACCCTTTCTGTTGATATACTTTTCAGGTTCACTTGTTGTTTTGGCAGTACTGATACGCATTATTGAATGAGGCATAAGAGTCTCATAGAAATCTTCAAGATCAATAGAATCCCAACTAACATAACCTGTTGTAATCAACTCTTCAGATATATTGAACTTGTTATAGCTCATTCCTTCTGGAAGAATGTGGTAAGATATAAATCTGTTCAATGGGTTTTTGCGGTCTGTGTAGTCATTCGCATTGTATGTATCGTCTGGATAAGATTCGTCATACACACCCTTTGCATATTCATACACGTACTGTGGGTTTGAGATAATATCTTCTTCAGTGTAAGCAGCACCTAACGCAGTGTTAATCTCTTCTACCATTATTGAGTCAGGAACTGCAAATAGTGTGTAGAGAATTTTTCTTTTGTCAGGGAATATACCCTTCTGGTTGCTTTCCATACCTGTGCTATAGGTTGGGTTTCTATCGCCTACTACAGTTGAATCGGTAGAAAGAGTTGGGTAAGTTGGATCCAGATAGGCATCTGATAAAACTACTTCCATAGCAGTCTCCTTAAGAATCATTGAGAAGATGTTCAGATTTTCATCAATTGCAACCTGGTCAGCAAGGTTGTTGTTACTTGGTGATACAATGTCTGTCATAATATGTACAACACCATTCTGAACTGTATCATCACGCTGTACAATTCTTGAACTCTTATTGATAAAGTATGCAACATCACGGCCTATAGTGTCACCAGCTTCGCTTATATCATAAAGTTCGCCAGTGGTGTAAACCAAGTATCTGTCCAACATATTTGGGTAAGGCAGAGCACCATCAATCAGGTCTGAGCAGTAGAATGTGTGGCTACACAGGTGTGTCAGTGCAATTGTGTCAAGCAGGTCATTCTTCAAGTCAGGATAGAGTCCGGCAGCGCGCAAATCGTCAATTTTTGCAGCAAGAGCTTCAATGTTCTCAACGCCCCATTCATCAAAAACTTTCTGGAATGAACTGTTTGTAGGAGCAAAACATGTGTAATCACCATAAGAACTCATTTCGCCCCATCTTCCGGCTGATTTCAAACAGTAAATGTAGTCACTGAAGATAGAGTCTCTGTTCTCCAGATAATCAGCAATAGTTTCGCCGGTAAAGGTGTAGTAATTACCAGGTACTATTTCATCAAGACAGCTTGTCTGAAACATACCTGCGAATAAAATCATAGAGATGTACAATAGTCCCTTTGATCGCTTAGTTTGTTGTCTCTTTCTCATATTAAATGTTTTTTGTTAATTCTACTTAATCGCTGGGTCGCGCCTAATGACAAGTTGTTACATGCAACCCATTATATACTAGCGCGTAAAATTAAGTAATTAATTGATATGTATTGTTAAATAAATAGCTTTTTTTTATAAAGTTAGTGTGTTTTTAACAAAAAAGGCGACACAAACAGTGCCGCCCTTCAATTTATGGTCAGTTTCTTACCAATCCATTCTGTAGTTTCCGCTCAACTGAAGCAGTGAGAAGAGATATACCAAACCATCGTAATAAACGTCATAGTAACCGTCTTCGTATGGCTCCATCTTCATCTCCCAAAGGTGATGAACAATCTCCTGGCTGTATTCGTTGTCTGTCATCAGGCTGGCTGTTGCAGTTGTAGCAACCAAACCAATTGAGTGACGAAGCTTTGTAAAGCCACCTGCACCCATAATCATATTTGGAGCACCACCATCCAAACCAAACTGGTCTGGGAACTCTCTAACGCCGTAGCTACCCATTGTACGCTGGAACTTGTCAGCATACTGCTGCTGCCATTCAGCATCCTTGCGATACCATGCAAAGTCCATTGCAATGTTCATAGGAACACGCCATGAGTCATAGTGGAATTCACCTGACATACCGCGCATTGGAGTACCGTCAAACTGGCTCTGGTCCGGGTTGATACCTGACTTTTCATCGCATGCTCTGTGCAGATATTCACGTGCGTTTGCAGCAAGTTCTCTGTAAAGATCTTCTCTACCATCCTGTGCTGTTTCAGCCCAGATTTCATAGAATGCAGGCAGGTGATATGATGGGTCAGTCCATTCGTTGGAACGTGTGTCAGGGCAGAAGTTGATCAGCTTATGCTCCATGTTGATGATGTTTGTAACACCACCTGTGCCGTCCTTTGAGAACAACAGGTCAAGAAGGTCCTGAGCCTCTTTCAGGTAGTTGATTTCACCATCATTACCCCAGCGTCTTGAAGCAAGCAGAAGGTCTGTAACAAAGTAAAGTTCACCATCACTAGCAGATCCGCGTGCCATCTGTCTGCCATCGGTGCGGCAGTGCCAAGCGAACAATCCTTCTGATGGTCCTTCCTTGTGCTGCATGAAATGTTTACTCCAGCGCCAGATACGGTTGAACATATCCTGCTTGTCCATCTGAACAGCAATCATCATACCGTATGACTGTCCTTCAGTACGAACGTCTCTGTTCTTAACGTCAGATACGTATGCCATTGGAACACCGTCAACATCTACTTCATAATATGCGCGTGTATCGCTTTCAAATACTGCATAGAATGCTTCGTCAATCTTCTGGTTAATCTCTTTCTTTGAGTAGCCTAATTCCTTAAGATAGTTTCTGTACTTACCTGTTTCAGCAGCACTTTTCTTCCAAGGTGTCATCTTCTTGGCACTGCAAGGAACTGCGCTTCCCAGCATAACCAATGCAGACAGGCATACTGCGATAGTTTTGAATAGTTTCATAATTTCTTTTTGCATTATAGTTATTAATTAATATGCGATTTCCACAACTGATAAGCCTCATTGTATGCTGGCATATCGGCTGCCTTTGGTTCAATAACCTTCATCTTCTGTAGTGAAGCAAATGCTTCGTTGTGGTCTTTGTAGATGCCTGCACCCATACCTGCACCCTTTGCTGCACCAATAGAACCATCAGTATCGTAAAGTTCAATTGTTGCGCCTGTTACGCCAGCCAATGTGTCGCGGAACAGTGGGCTTAGGAACATGTTGGCATTACCTGCGTGTATCTTATTGATAGGCATGCCCATATCTTCCATAATCTCAATACCATACTTAAAACCGAATACGATACCTTCCTGTGCTGCACGAAGCAGATGTGAACGGTTGTGAGTATTGAAGTTGATTCCATGGAAGCTGCAACCTGCCTCTCTGTTTTCAAGAACGCGTTCTGCACCATTACCAAATGGCATAACAGATACACCCTTTGAACCGATAGGAGCCTGTGCTGCAATGTCGTTCATGTCGGCATAGCTTAAACCTTCCAGCATAATGTTACGTTTCATCCATGCATTCAGGATACCTGTTCCGTTAATGCAGAGAAGAATACCCAGACGGTTATTACCCTTCTGATGGTTAACGTGTGCAAATGTATTTACTCTTGATTTTGGGTCGAAGCTGATTTCGCCGTTTACACCATATACTACACCCGATGTACCTGCTGTAGAAGCAATTTCACCCGGTTCGAATACGTTCAGTGAAAGAGCGTTGTTTGGCTGGTCACCTGCACGATATGTTACAGGAATACCTGCTGCAAGACCTAGCTCCTTGGCAACAGCCTCTGTCAGTCTGCCCTGTTCTGCAAATGTAGGTTTGATTTCTGGTATGAATGAACGTGGAATACCATAGTAATCCAACAGGAAGTTTGCTACATCACCATTCTGGAAATCCCAGAACATACCTTCTGAAAGACCTGATACTGTTGTGCAGATTTCGCCTGTTAAGCGCATTGCAATGTAATCGCCCGGCAACATGATGTGAGCAATCTTTTCAAAGATTTCAGGTTCGTTTCTCTTAACCCATGCAAGCTTTGAAGCTGTAAAGTTACCTGGTGTATTCAAAAGATGTGTCAGACACTGTGAACGTCCCAATTCAGAGAATGCCTCTTCACCGATGCCTACAGCGCGTGAATCGCACCAGATAATAGCTGGACGCAATACGTTCTGGTCTTTGTCAACACAAACAAGACCGTGCATCTGGTATGAAATACCAATTGCAGCAATATCCTTTACATCGATGTTGCTCTGTGAAAGAACATCTGCTGTGGCAGCCTTAAGATAGCTCCACCAATCTTCCGGATTCTGTTCAGCCCATCCCGGATTAACGGCTTTAATAGGTGCTTCACTCTTTGGTGCAAAAGCTGTTCCCAAACATACGCCACTCTGTGCATCAACAAGGCTACACTTCACTGAAGAACTGCCTATGTCATAACCCAATAAATACATAAGTTTATTATAGTTTAAGTTAATAATTATTCAGGGTTGCTCCGCAAATAATTCTGCGGGAGTTTACAAAGGTAAAGAAAAGAAATGAATAGTTATAAAAATTGATGTTTTTTTGTTCTCAGTACGCATATAATGATTATTTTATCTTAACTTTACAACCATTACTAATATATCAGACAATTATGAAGAGATTATTTTTTGCAGTATTTGTGGCAGTGTTGCCTCTGTTTATGACTGCGCAGAGAGAATCTGACTTGAAATTATGGTACGATGAACCAGCTAAAGAGTGGACCGAAGCGTTGCCTATAGGTAACGGTCGTATTGGTGCAATGGTATTTGGAAATCCTGTTTCAGAGGAGTTTCAGATAAATGAGGAGACCGTATGGGGTGGTGGACCGCACAATAACATTAATCCTCTGGCTAAGGAACATCTGGATGAAATTCGTGAATTGATTTTTGCCGGAAGGAATAAGGAGGCACAGGATTTATGTGACAAGTACATCTCTTCACAGGGTGGACACGGAATGCCGTATCAGACTATAGGATCTATCAGATTGGATTTCAAAGGTGTTGACACCTATTCAAATTATTATAGAGAACTGGACATAACAAATGCAATATCTACTGTTAAGTTTACAGCGGGTGGAGTAGATTATGTACGTGAATCATTTACATCGTTCGACAACGATCTGCTTATCATTCGTCTTACAGCATCCAAACCGGGAAGTATCAGCTTTGATTTAAAACAGACATCGCCATTCCGTGAAATGAGAGTATCTCAGGAAGATACCAAGATAGGTTCATATCAGGTGGCTAAACTGAATGCTTCGGCCGACTGTAACAGCCACGAAGGTGTAGAGGGAAAGGTAACCTGGGCTACAAGCAGCGCTGTTTTTCTGAAAGGTGGTAAGTTTGAGACTACAGGCAATGGTACAAAGGGTGTGAGAAATGCCGATGAGGTTTACATCTTTGTGTCAATGGCTACCAACTTTAATAATTATAAAGAGGTGGCAGACAGAGGTCAGGCTGCAGTAAGAGCTGCTGAATATTTGCAGGACGATGTTCTTTTGAATGTTATCAATAAATATGATGCTGCAAAAAAGCGTCATTCCGATTATTATGCAGAGCAGTTCAACAGAGTATTCCTTGATCTGGGTACAAATGAACAGGCTGCCAAAACAACCGATGTTCGAGTTAAGGAGTTTGCATCTACTTTCGATCCTCAGTTGGCAACACTCTACTTCCAGTTTGGCAGATATCTGCTTATCAGCTCTTCACAGCCGGGTGGTGAACCTGCAAACCTGCAGGGTATCTGGAACCATCAGCTAAGCGCACCATGGGATGGTAAATATACAACCGATATTAACGTAGAAATGAACTACTGGCCTGCAGAAATCACTGCTCTTGTGGAGGCCGGCCGTCCATTTATTGATTTTGTTAAAGAGTGTGCGGAACACGGACGCGAAACAGCCCGCGATATGTATGGCTGCCGTGGTTGGGCTCTGCATCACAATACTGATATCTGGCGTTCAACCGGTGCTGTTGATGGCGGTTTCTTTGGAACATGGCCTACATGTAACGCATGGTTCTGTCAGCAGATATGGGATACATATCTGTTCCGTCCGTCAGAAGATTATCTGGAGGAAATTTATCCTATTATGAAGGGTGCCTGTGAATTCTTTATCGACTTCCTTGTAGAAGAACCAAAGAACGGATGGCTGGTTGTGGCTCCATCATATTCACCTGAAAATGAACCACGTGTAACCGACCGTCAGGGTGGCTTCTCAACTGTGGCAGGTGCTACTATGGATAACCAGATGGTTACAGATCTCTTTACAAATACAATTGTGGCAGCCAAGATGATGAAGGAAAATGCCCTATTCATCGATACTTTGGAGAATATCAAGAGTCGTCTTGCACCTATGCAGATAGGTAAGTGGGGACAGTTGCAGGAGTGGATGGACGATTGGGATAATCCAAACGACCATCATCGTCATGTATCACATTTGTGGGGCCTGTATCCGGGCAATCAGATTACAGCCGATACTCCAGAACTGTTTGCAGCTGCACGTAAATCGCTTGAGGCACGCGGTGATGAATCTACAGGCTGGTCTATGGGCTGGAAGGTATGTCTGTGGGCAAGATTGCTGGATGGTAACCATGCATATAAACTTATTCAGGACCAGCTAAGTCCATCGGGTGGCTACAAGGGTGGTACATATCCAAACCTGTTTGATGCGCACCCACCATTCCAGATTGATGGTAACTTTGGTTGTGCAGCAGGTATTGCCGAGATGTTTGTACAGAGCCATACCGGTAAGATAGTATTGTTGCCTGCACTGCCTGACGCATGGAGCAAGCAGGGTACTGTTAAGGGACTGCGCTGCCGTGGTGATATAGAGCTTGCTGAACTTACATGGAAGGATGGCAAACCTGAAACTGTTGTTATCAAGGCAAATACCAAGGGTAAGGTTACTGTAAGTTTTGGCGGTCAGGAAAAGACCATAAAGACCAAACGCGGTAAATCATACAATTTGAAATTTTAAGAATGAAATATGAGAAGGTTAGGTTTAATAGTCCTGTTTATTGTGTTTTCCGCTATCAGATTGTTTGCTAAAGATGGTGTGAATATAGATATGTATGGCTTTGTTCATAACCAGATGTTTATAGACAACAGAAAGTCACTGCAAGGTGCTCAGGGTCTATATAATCTTATTCCTCTTGATATAAAAGAGGATGTTGATGGTAACGATTTGAATGAGCAGATGGATTTGACATTCTTGTCCATTACCTCTCGCATAGGAATGAATCTTTCCGGTCCGGAACTGTTAGGTGCAGCAACAAGCGGAAAGATTGAGGCCGATTTCAGTGCTGCATCTGGAGCTACACCGCTCTTTATGCTGCGTCAGGCAAACGTTGTGATGAACTGGGAAAAGAGCCGCTTGCTGATAGGTCAGACATGGCATCCCATGTCGGGAGAAATCTTCCCCGAAGTTATTGGCATATCTATGGGGGCACCATTCAACCCGTTTAACAGATCGCCGCAATTAAGAGTTGATTACTATTTCTTTGATAAGAATCAGCTAGCATTGACCGCTGCATACATCTATCAGGGGCAATATGCATCTTATGGTCCGGAGGGCAGAAGCAATATCTACCAGAGAAATGCAGTAGAGCCTTCATCGTATCTTGGCCTTTCATTCCAGACCGGTGGCTTTAAAGTGGGTATTGGAGCTGAAGCTCAGACTTTGGTGCCTCGTACAACTGCTTTTACCGGAACTCCTAATGAGGTTAAGGTAGAAGAGAGTGTGGTTACAATTAGTGGAATGATTCAGGCATCGTATGTAAAGGATAAATTCTCTTTGAAGACCAAAACAGTATGGGGCGAAGATATGTCGCATCTGGGAATCTGCAGCGGATATGGTGTAGATGGAATTAAAGAGGACCATGTTACACGTGAATATCATCCGTTGACAGCTGTATCGTCCTGGGTTATGGGTACATACGGTAAGGAGTGGAAAGTTGGACTGTTTGGTGGCTATATGAGTAATTTAGGAAGTACAACCGAGTATATATCAGAATCGATGATGTATGTATATGGTGGTACACATATAGACAAGATGTATCGTGTAAGCCCAAGTGTTTCATATAATGTGGCCAATTTCCAGTTTGCAGCAGAATATGAGCGTACATCGGTTGCATACGGAACAATGAAGGGACATGGCAATGTGGTGGATTCACATTGGGTAACAAATAACAGACTGCTGTTTTCTACAACATACAGTTTCTGAGATAGACTAAAAAAATGTGGGCTGCTGATAATCACTATTGGCAGCCCACTCTCTTAATGTGATTTTGTTTTAACCTAAAAATACTTTTATGTTATAATTTCTCCATTCCTTTTATCTGTACATTCTTGGATAGGTTAGACACCTTATTTATATCCAGATTTTTACCGGTTATATTTATCACAACCTGTTCTGTCTTGTTGAATGCTGTAAGCAGGAAGTCTGTAACTATATCATCTTTCTTGACAACATATATAGTGGTGCTTTCTCCTCCATTGTTTATGTTGGTAATTGCTTTGTACAGCTTGTTTATTGAGATAAGATTGTTAACATCCTTCGCAAAGTTGGGGTTATTCTCCTGACAGGTAATGATTCTTATTCTGTCAATGTTGGAAACAAGCTTTTTAAGCTCTTCATCCTCCTGACCTGCAAATCCTAAAATCAGCTTCAGAAAATCGGGTGTTATATCTACTGTGGTGTAGTTATCCTTTCCGGCATATTTATTAAAAAAGGTGTCGAAATTGTTCGTCTGCTGTGCCATTAAACTTAATGGAAGCAATAATAGTAATACAGAGATTATCTTTTTCATAATGCTGCTATTTAGTTTAGAATCCAATACCTACTGTTATCATTCTGCTATCCAGACCGCGATTATCTTCAAAGAAGTTGCTTAGAGGATAGTTTACAAACAAACTCATTTCATCCCATGCCAGACGGGCACTCAGGCCATATTCAAATGGGTTTACATAGCGCATGTTATCCTTTACTTTAGGCGATTTCATTTTGGTTTTTGAACTGATAATGATACCTCCATAACCACCTAAGGAGATGCTGGCTTTCTTAATGTTCAGATCTAAGTATAATGGAACCTGTACACCCCAGGTCTTTAACTTGGATTTCTCAATTCTGTCACCCAACTCTACGGGTTGCAGTTTGCCGTCCTGGTAGGTTATGCTGTATGGCCCGTCAAAGAAGAGCTGGTTCCATGTCAGGCGGAGAGCTGTTGACAAACCTATTATTCCCATTCTGTCAATTCCTGTACCGGCTTCGAACAGATTGGCTGCATAGTGGAATGAACGTCCCATACGCATATCCATAAATCCAGGATGGTCAGGATATAGTGCATAGCTGCTAGTACTGAAGTGGTTGAAACCAAATTCAGCCGATGACACCTTGGATTCGTATCTTCTTCTGGGCTTTTTATGCTTGTAGCTGAAACTGTATTCAGAAGTGCTGTTGTCATTGTTGCTGTCAATAACTTTGTCGGTTATTTCAAGTATCAGCCCATTTACATTCAGTGAAAGGCCATTGCCGTTTTCTGTTTTGCCTATCGATACACCTTCGCTTACGTAGGTTTGATCCTGTGCACTAATTGTGCCTGTGCACATTACAGTGGTCAGTGCTATGACTGACGTTACAAATGCTTTTTTCATAATGTTCTTATCTTATCTGATTTAATATTTTTATATAACTTATGGATTTATCCATAGACTCTTCTATCTTTTCCAGTCCCTCTACAGGTTTGCTAATCTCTTTCTCCATTATACCGAATGCGCGTTCTGCGTGTTTCAGTGCAAGTTCATAATCGGTAACCGGCTTGCCGTTAACATAGCAGTATATCTCTTTTTCTTCCGGTATTAACATAGCAGCGCCTACTGATAGAATTGCCACAACAGCTACAGCTGCCGCTATTCTCTTTAAAGACATTCCTTTCTTTCTTACAATAACAGTGCGGCTTGTAACCTCTTTGTTGCTGCAGAAGCCTGTGAACATAACTTTTGCAGAGTACCATTCTGCAGGAATATCGGCTGTGTTCAGAAAATAATCCTTCAGGATCTGTTCCTCCTGAAGCGATGTTTCGCCTTCAAAGTACTTATCAAGCAACTCTTGAATCTGTTTTACATCATAAACCATAATTCATCAGTTTTTCCAGTTTCTCTCTAACTATTTTTCTTGCTCTGGACAGAATAACTCTGGTTGTAGCTACATCTGTGTCTGTTATTTTGGCTATTTCTTCCATTGCATAACCCTCTACATCGCGCAGATGGAGTACAGTGCCATATTTTTCAGGAATGTTACCAATAATCTTGCGGACTAAATTGCCCATATCCTTTAAGTCTTCCTGTTGCAGATATGAAATGTCTGTATCGCTGTACAGCATCTCCAGCCTCTCTTCGTGCAGCCTCTCTTTTCTGATATGGTCAATGCAGAGATTACGCACCATCTTCATAACGTAGGCATTTCTGTTTTCTGCCGCATAAAATTGATGACACTCCTCCCATAGCCTTTTGAAGATCTCCTGGCATATATCCTCTGCGTCCTCCCTGTTTCCCAGAATGGCAAAGGCGTATCTGTATATTTTGTCCTTAAGACTCCATATCTGACTATGGAACTCTTTTTCTGTCATCACTCTTATTCTGTCACTCATTACTATGACGTATAACTTCTGCAAATGTAACACTAACCATTCACTTTTTTCAAAAAAAATACGGTTCAGGATTTATTGCTCCTGAACCGCATTATCTGTTTTTGATAGATTCTTAGCTGTTTGCCTGGTTGAATAGACGCAGGCGCTCTTCGAATACTTCGAACTGATCTTCGCGAATGTTTGAAGAACAGCCTCTGATACCCTGCAGCACACTGCCTGTAGATGACAGTACAATACCGCTTATACCAAAGTAGAGCAGCTGGCGAAGCAGTTCGCCTCCTTCCATTGGTGTGCCGTCAGGTTTGTTGTAACCAAAGGTAAAGAAGAAACCGTTGCTGACCGGTTCGTCCAGATCTTTGTCATAAACAATATGGAATCCGTTTTCAAGCAATGCTTTTTTTATGCGTTCTGTACGGCGTGCGTACTCTCTGATATCTTCACGGAACGCATATACACCGTCCGATGCTGCCTTTAGCATTGCTGCCATAGCGCACTGAACAGAATGGGTTACGCCCGATGACATTGAGTAGAGCATATCGTATGCATATACAGCGCCAAACTTTGATATGCCATAGCGCTGACGCATGGTTTCGTAGCTTCTGTCAAAAAGTTTGTCTGAAATACATGCTACTGCAATACGTTCACCGGCATAGCTGAATATCTTTGATGCGCTTATCATCATTACATAGTTATCTGTGTAGTGTGATACGCTAAGCTGATACGGAGCCTGGAACGGAACTCCCAATCCTTCGCGGCGGAAGTCCATAGTCATATAGGCTAAATCTTCAAGTATGATTACATCGTATTTTGTAGCCAGTTCACCTATGGTGCGTATTTCGTCGCTGTTCAGACACATCCAGCTTGGGTTGTTCGGGTTAGAGAATACTACACAGCAGATATTGCCTTTGCTGAAATAGCTTTCAAGTTTTGGACCAAGTTTCTCTGCACGATATTCAAAAACATCGAACGATTCTGTCTTTACACCCATTACCTGTGCCTGCATCTTCTGTACAGGGAACCCCGGATCTATATATAATATGGTGTCTTTTTTAGGGTCCAGCTGTGAACAGAGCAGAAAGGCTGCAAATGTTCCCTGCATGGCACCGCATGTGGGAATACAGTGTTTTGGAGCAATATCTGTGTTGATAAATGCCTTTACAAAACGTGAAGCCTCTTCCTTCAGTTCAGGAATGCCCTCTATGTTAGGATATTTGGCAGCCACACCTCTGTCTAATGCCTCTTTCTGTGCCTTGACGCCTACAGCAGATGGTGCTATGCCCGGCACGCCCATTTCAAAGTGGATAAACTCTTTGCCTGTAATCTTCTCTGCATTTGCTACTGCAGCACCTACCTGACGTATGGAAGCACGGTTCAGATTGTCTATCTCAATCTCTTTGAAATAGTTGTCTATTATCTCTTTTGGGATGACTGTATTCATCTTTATTTTAAATTACTGGCAGTTTTTACCTATTTCCAATGCCTTGATGTTCATCTCTACAATGGCATCGCCTTTGCGGCCAAAGATAGATTTGATACTCTCTGCAAGTTTCTCAAAACTGATGTTGTTAAGCGCTCTCGATGCAGCACCAAGCAGAATCATATTCACTGCCTTTGGCATTTTGTTCTCTTTGCCCAGTGCTTCTGTATCTATAAGAACAACATTAGGCATTGCTTTCAGTTCTGCAATGATATTTTCCAGTTCAGGATAGTTGCCGATGTTTACAAATGGATTTGAAGATGTTATAATCCAGCCATCTGTTGACAGATACTGTTTGTAACGCAGCGCCTCCATAGGCTCCATGGCAATTATCACATCTGCCTGACCAAGTGAAATAAGATCGCTTGCTATAGGCTGGTCCGATATACGCAGATTTGACTGTACATCGCCACCGCGCTGGCTCATTCCATGAACTTCGGCCTGTTTAATGTATAGCCCCTCTTCCAGAGCGGCCTGTCCTATTACTGTGGCAATAGAGAGGATACCTTGTCCTCCTACGCCTGCCAATATGATGTCGGTTTTCATTGCTTGTTCTTTGCTTTAGCTTTACGAGTTAATGTCTGAATACACTCTCTGCGTGGGATGATTACAGATAGTCCGCGATAGTTAATCTCTTCGCGAAGAATTCTGGTAATCTCTTCCATATTCTGTGGCAGTGGAACAACCACTTTCAGATGTTCTGGATCTACACCAATACCTTTACAGATAGCTTCGAACTTATTTGTTCCGGCAGAATCTTGTCCACCTGTCATACCGGTGGTAAGATTGTCCGATATAATAACTGTAATAGGAGAATTGGCATTTACTGCATCTAAAAGTCCGGTCATACCGGAGTGTGTAAATGTGCTGTCACCTATAATGGCAACTGCAGGGAATATGCCTGCATCGGCAGCTCCCTTGGCCATTGTGATGGATGCACCCATATCTACTGTACTGTCAAGTGCCTGATATGGTGGCAGTGCGCCAAGTGTATAGCAACCTATATCGCCAAACACTTTTGAACCTTCGTACTCTTTAAGTACCAGGTTGATAGCTTCGTAAACATTGCGGTGGCCGCAACCCTGGCAAAGTGCAGGTGGGCGTGCCACTATGTTCTGTGCAACATCGGCATGAGGTAATACCGGTATGCCAAATGCAGCCTTAACTATATCCGGATTCAGTTCACCTGTACGTGGCAGTGCGCCTGACAGGCGTCCTACAATATTGCATTCAGTAGGCAACATACCTTTTATCTGCTCCTCAACAAATGGCTGTCCGTCTTCAATAACCATCAGTGATTTGCACTGTTCGGCCATTGTAAGTACAATATTTGTTGGGATAGGGTATTGTGATAGCTTCAGAACAGGGAAAGGTATTCCATCAGGGAAGCACTCCTGCAGGTAGTTGAATGCATTACCACAGGCAATTGCACCCATTTCATACTCTTTAGCTTCCGATTTATAGCTGTTAAATGGTGATTCCAGAGAGAGATTCATAATCTCCTCCTGTTTCTCTATAAGAGAGGCATATCTGCGTCTTGCGTTTACAGGAAGCAGTACCCAGTCTCTTGAGTTTTCAACAGGGTTAAGTCTGTTCTGTTCTCTTTGTGGTTTTAGTGTTACCACTGCACGGGAGTGTGCCAGACGTGTAACTGTACGCATCATTACAGGAAGTTTCAAACTCTCTGAAAGGTTGTATGCATACTCCATCATATCGTAAGCCTCCTGCTGTGAAGATGGTTCGAATATTGGAATAAGTGCAAACTTACCGTAGTAGCGTGAATCCTGTTCATCCTGTGATGAGTGCATAGACGGATCGTCTGCAACCAAAACTACAAGACCACCGTTTACACCTGTGATAGATGAATTTACAAATGGATCGGCAGCAACATTCATACCTACGTGTTTCATACAAACAAGTGAACGTTTGCCTGCAAAAGACATACCCAATGCAGTCTCCATTGCAGTCTTTTCGTTTGTGCACCAGCGACAGTAAATGTCGGCTCCGGTAGCCTTCTGGTATCCCTGGATATATTCTGTAATCTCTGTTGATGGTGTTCCGGGGTAGGCATATACTCCGCTTAATCCCGCATCAATTGCTCCTTGTGCAATAGCTTCGTCACCTAATAAAAGTTTCTTCATCATAATATTGTCTGATTCTTGGGGTGCAAATTTCCCCTTTTTTGATTGAAAAGACAAATTAGTAGGCCACAAATAACACATATTATGCAGAATTTCATTTTAATACAGAAAACATACCTGTTTTTATGCTAATTTTGCCCTTGCTATGAAGAGAGAAGATTTTGAGATTATGGCCCCGGTGGGCTCATGGGAATCATTGGCAGCTGCCTTTCAGGCAGGTGCAGGTTCAATATATTTTGGTGTGGATAAACTTAATATGCGTGCCCGTTCTGCAAGCAAGTTTGGTCTGGACGATTTACGTCAGATAGCATCGGACTGTGCAGAGCATGGTGTAAAGAGTTATCTTACACTCAATACAGTGATGTATGGTGAAGATATTGAACTGATACATGAAATTGTGGATGCAGCACTGGAGGCTAAAATTTCTGCTGTCATAGCATGCGATATAGCTGTAATGACATACTGTAACAAAGTGGGAATGGAGGTGCATCTTTCAACCCAGCTGAACATCAGCAATATTGAGGCTCTGAAGTTTTATGCACAGTTTGCCGATGTGGTTGTGCTGGCTCGCGAACTCAATCTTAATCAGGTGTCAGAGATATATCGTAAGATTCAGGAAGAGAATATATGCGGTCCAAAGGGTAACCTGATACGCATAGAGATGTTCTGCCACGGTGCTTTGTGTATGGCTATCAGCGGCAAGTGCTATCTGAGCCTGAATGAACTTGGTGCATCGGCCAATCGCGGTGCATGTATGCAGCTTTGTCGCCGTGGATACATTGTCCGCGACAAGGAGAGTGATATAGAACTGGCTGTAGAGAATCAGTATATTATGTCTCCTAAGGATCTTAAAACCATACGCTTTATGGATAAGATGATTGAGGCAGGTGTCAGGGTATTCAAGATAGAGGGACGCGCCCGTGGTCCGGAATATGTAAAGACTGTTGCAGAGTGCTATTCAGAAGCTATCGATGCATATCTGGAAGGCACTTTTACAGATGAAAAACTGGAGAATTGGGATACTCAGCTGGCAACTGTCTTTAACAGAGGATTCTGGGATGGATACTATTTGGGACAGCGTTTAGGTGAATGGAACGAAAGATACGGTTCACAGGCTACAGAACTTAAAATGTATGTAGGAAAGTGTACCGATTACTTCTCCAAGATAGGTGTAGGTGAATTCCTGATAGAGGCAGCATCAATTTCAGAAGGCGATAAGATGCTGATAACAGGCAACACCACCGGTGCTCTTACATTCCTTCTGGACGATCCAAGAGTGGATTTAAAGAGCGTAAAAGATGTTCCAAAGGGGGTAAAAGTGTCGTTCAAAACGCCGGAAAGAGTGCGCAGAGGCGATAAACTCTATATGCTGGTACAGCGATAATCAGCTGTTTGCCCAGGCAAGTGCGTAGATACGCATCTGCTTGACCATGGAGAGTAATCCGTTGCTGCGGGTTGGCGACAGATGTTCAGTAAGCCCAATTTCACTGATGAAATGGAGATCTGAATCGAGGATCTCCTGTGGGGTATGTCCCGACAGAACTTTAATGAGCAGACTAATCAATCCTTTGGTGATGATAGCATCGCTGTCTGCATTAAAAATCACCATTCCATCGGTATATTCTGCATGTAACCATACTCTGCTCTGACAACCCTCTATCAGATTGTCATCGGTTTTGTATGTGTCGTCCAATTCAGGAAGTTCGTTACCTAAGTCTATAATCATCTGGTATTTGTCCATCCAGTCATCGAATGCACTGAACTCCTCAATTATTTCGTCCTGTATATCGTTTATTGTTGCCATTATTTTTCGTTGTATATAACGTAAAGAACTGTCTCTCCGACAGCCTTCAGCGTGTTCCTGTCAATATTCTCTGCAGTATCATTTACAGTATGCCATGTAGGACCAAATGTGCTCTCCCTGCATTCTGCCATATATGGTATGATATCTATTGCAGGAATACGCGCAATTGAGTTTATAAAATAGTGGTCGTCTGTAACATAGCCTGCATCTTCCTGTGGGAAGTATGCTCTGTGGCCAATATTGCCTGCAGCATCCCAGAATTTGGTTACTATCTCTTTTGCGTAGTGGTTAGAAATGCCTTCGCGGTAGAAACGTGCCCCTTTGCCGCCAACCATATCCAGAAGAACAGCATATCTGGCTATGTAGCCATCCTTGTGCGGACGGCGTGACCAGTATTGTGAACCCAAGCCCCAGTGTTCAGGCAGACTTCTGCCTGTGTAGCTGTCGCCCGGTCCCCAGTCTTCTGCATCGAAAAAGATGCAGTCTATACCTATGGCAGGTGCTTTTATCTGTAACTGACGGGCAATCTCCAGAATTACTGCAACACCGCTTGCACCGTCATTTGCTCCATCGACAGGCTTTTTATGGTTTGCCGGGTTTGGATCGTTGTCTGCCCATGGACGGCTGTCCCAGTGTGCGCAGAGAACTATTCGCTTGTTACTCTCAGGATTGATCTGTCCTATAATGTTGTAACCATTAATAAGAGTTCCATCGAATGTAGTTACCTGTATGTTTTGAACAATGGTCTCTGCTCCAAAGCTTTTCAGCTTCTGTTCCAGCCATTCAGCACACTTCTTGTGGGCTGTGGTGTTTGGAACACGAGGACCAAAATCGGTCTGAGCCTTTACATAGCTGAATGCACTGTCTGCATTGAACGAAGGTGCTACTGCCTGTTGTACAGGCATGGAAATCTTTGCAGAGGGTACTGTGGCTTTGCCTCCTCCGCACGATGTCAGCACCAGAAGTGCCAGAATAGCTATGGTCAGAACTCTCTTCATATATTATTTGTTCAGTTTCCAGGTTGCACCATCCTTGGTATCCTTAATCTCAAAGCCCAAAGCGGTCAGTTCGTTGCGAATCTTATCGCTTGTAGCCCAGTCCTTGTTGGCCTTAGCAATAGAACGCTGTTCAAGCAGCATATCTACCACTTTGCCAAAAGCCTCTTCTCTGCCGCTGTTATCACCACTCTCTGCTTTCATACCCAGAATGTCGAACAGGAAGGTGTCAAACAGTGATTTCAGTTCATTTACATCGGCTTCTGTAAGGTTCGCTTTTCCATCAACAGCCTGGTTTATAACCTTGGCTGCATCGAACAGGTTGCTTATAAGAATAGGTGTATTCAGATCGTCATTCATAGCAGCATAGCATTTGGATCTGAACTCCGATACATTTACTGACGATGATCCGGATGGTTTGATACGCTCTATTGCAGAGTATGCCTCCATCAGTCTGTTCATAGCCTTTTCTGCATCCTGCAGAGCGTTGTTGCTGAAGTCAACAGTGCCGCGATAGTGGGCCATAAGGATAAAGAAACGGATAGTCATACCGCTGTAAGCCTGTTCCAGTAGCTTATGGCTGCCGGTAAAGAACTCTTCCAAAGTGATAAAGTTACCAAGTGATTTACCCATCTTTGTTCCATTGATGGTAATCATATTGTTGTGCATCCAGTATGTTACCATATCGCTGCCCTGACTGGCAACAGACTGTGCTATTTCACATTCGTGATGTGGGAATACCAGATCCATTCCTCCACCGTGGATATCAAAATGGTCGCCCAGATATTTGCGTCCCATAGCGGTGCATTCGCAGTGCCAGCCCGGGAAACCATCGCTCCATGGTGATGGCCAGCGCATAATATGTTCCGGCTGTGCCTTTTTCCAAAGCGCAAAATCGGCAGGAGCATGCTTCTCCTCCTGACCATCAAGTTCGCGGGTGGTATTCAGCACATCGTCCAGGTTTCTGCCTGACAACTTTCCGTAGTGGTGGTCTTTGTTGTATTTGGCCACATCGAAATAGATGCTGCCCTGGCTTTCGTATGCGTAGCCGTTGTCAAGTATCTGTTTAACCAGTTCAATCTGTTCAATGATATGTCCTGATGCATGTGGCTCAATGCTTGGTGGCAGTACATTCAGTGCCTCCATTGCTTTATGGTAGCGCATGGTGTAGTACTGAACAACCTCCATAGGTTCCAGCTGCTCCAGACGTGCCTTTTTTGCTATCTTGTCTTCACCTTCATCGGCATCGTGTTCCAGATGGCCTACATCGGTAATGTTTCTGACATATCTTACCTTGTAACCCAGGTGTTGCAGGTATCTGAAAACTATGTCGAAAGTGATAGCAGGGCGTGCATGTCCCAGATGTGGATCGCCATAAACTGTAGGGCCGCATACATACATTCCCACACGATTTTCGTGCAGTGGTTTGAATTCCTCTTTCTTGCGTGAAAGGGTATTGTATATCATTAATTTCTGTTCCATATACTATATTATGATTCTTTGCAAAATTACAACTTTATTTCTTTTCTTCATCCATCAGAGAGGTCAGTGCCTTAACTGTTACCTCCTTTTCGTAGCAATTGAACATTTTATCAACCTCTTCCTTTGACTTAACCCTGGTGAACAGGCTTACCAACGGTACAAGTATCAGGCCAGAAACCATGGCCAGCACGCCTGCATTGATGGAAGATGTAAAGTATGGGCTGATAAACTGCCTGCCGGTAAATGTACAGTACATACAGGTACACATAACCACTACACCCACTATAAAGCTAACCCAGACTGCAGCAGGGGTGGTCTTTTTCCAGTATAGTCCGTACAGGAACGGTGCCAGGAATGCGCCGGCTAATGCTCCCCACGATATACCCATAAGCTGAGCTATGAATGTTACCTGGCTCTTTGCCTGAATTATTGCCAGTACAGACGATACAATAATAAAGAATACCACTAACAGGCGTATGGAGAGAAGCTGTGATTTCTCTGACATGTTTTTGCCATTCTTCTTTCCTGCAGGTACAATGATGTCCAGTGTCAAGGTAGAGCCTGATGTAAGTACAAGCGATGACAATGTGGACATTGATGCAGAAAATACCAGGATAATAACTATTCCAATCATCAGGTCGGGCAGGGTTTGTAGCATTGATGGGATTATGCTGTCATAGACAGGTGTTCCGTTTGCTCCAAATTCAACCTTATCGGCATATAATCGGCCAAAACCACCCAAAAAGTAGCAGCCGCCTGCCACTATCATGGCAAATACAGTAGATATAACGGTGCCCTTTTTAATGGCAGCTTCGTCGCGAATGGCATAGAATTTACCCACCATCTGTGGCAATCCCCATGTACCAAGTGATGTAAGCAGCACCACACCTATCAGGTATAGAGGCTGAGGTCCCAGGAACGATACAAAGGCTCCGTTCAGACCTGGAGCAGTTTCGGCTGGTATCTGTGACAGCTTTTCAACTGCTGCGGTAAAGCCTCCGTTTTCGTTAAGCACAGATAGTATAACTGCAACTATACCAACCAGCATAATCATACCCTGGATAAAGTCGTTAACAGCAGTAGCCATATATCCGCCTACCAGTACGTAGATAGCTGTAAGAACGGCCATACCGGCTACGCACCATGTGTAATCTATTCCGAATGACATTCCAAACAGTCGCGACAGACCATTGTAGAGCGATGCTGTATATGGAACAAGGAATATGAAGATAATTACGGATGCGGCTGTTTTAAGAGCATTGCTGTTGAAACGCTGGCCAAAGAAATCGGGCATTGTGGCACTCTTCAGGTATTGAGTCATCAACCTGGTACGTCTGCCTAACAGACGCCATGCCAGCAATGATCCTATAAGTGCATTGCCGATACCTATCCATGTGGATGCAAGACCATATTTCCAACCAAACTGGCCTGCGTATCCTACAAAAATTACTGCTGAAAAATAGGATGTGCCAAAAGCAAAGGCTGTTAACCATGAACCTACGTTTCTATCGCCCAAAACGAATCCCTGCACATTGGTTGCGCTTTTTCTGCAATAGATTCCTACGCCAATCATTATGGCGAAAAATACTATCAGGATAAGTATCTTAACAAACATATCTTTTTAAAGTTTTCTATTTATTCCCAACCTTGAATAAGTTTTAATCCTTTGGCAGAGATTACGCTCTCTGCATGTTCCAGATTTGCAGGACGGATAATCAATACCAGATTTCCATCTTTGTGGAAGGTGTAGAGATAGTTGATGCTTACACCCTCTTTTGTGATTGTCTCTACAGCATTGGCAAATGTGCTGGTGTTGGCGTCAATCTCTATGGCCAGAACTTCGTTTACGTTTACAAGTATGCCTTTTGACTGTAAAAGTTTTGATGCCTGTATCTGGTTTGAGGTAATAAGACGCAATATGCCGTAGTCAGTTGTATCTGCTACAGATGCAGCCTGAATCTCAATACTCTCCTCCTTTAAGGCATTGAAAATATCTGATAATTTACCGTTCTGGTTCTCCAGGAATATTGATAACTGTTTGATAGTCTTCATAACTCAATCTATTAATGGTTTTGACGTAAATCTTTTACTCTCACTGCTTTACCATCGGTCTGTGGAATAACTCCCTTACCAACTAACTTAACCTTAGGTGTAAGCAGAATTTCATCTTTTAGCCTGCGTGAAATCTCCTTTGTAAGGTTCTGCAATAGTGCAAAATCGTCAGTTGACTGTGCCAATTCAACTTCAATGGTCATCTCATCGTTATCGCCAATGGTCTCTATGGTTATCAGGTAATCACTTGCCAGTTCAGGGAACTGCATAAGTATCTTTTCTATCTGGATAGGGAAGATGTTTACACCCTTTACAATAATCATATCGTCACTGCGTCCCTGGAAACGTGCCAAACGTCTGTGAGTACGTCCGCAAGGGCAATCGCCGGGAAGGAAACGTGTCAGGTCTCTTGTGCGGTAGCGGAACAGAGGCATAGCTTCGCGGTTCAGAGTGGTCAGAACAAGTTCGCCAACTTCTCCGTCAGGTACAGGTTCCAGTGTGACAGGATCTACAATTTCCACAATGTAGTTGTCTTCCCAGATATGCAGGCCATTCTGCTCCTGGCACTCTATAGCCACACCCGGACCGCACATTTCACTCATACCAAAGTTGTTGTATGCTTTTGCTCCCCAGATCTCTTCAATACGCTTGCGCTGTGCATCGGAATGTGGTTCGGCACCAATAATAAGGGTGCGAACTGTAGTCTCTGCAGGGTTTATACCCTCTTCCTGGAAGGCAGCAGCCAGACGTGTTGCGTAGCTTGGAATACAGTGAAGTGCTGTAGTGCCAAAGTCCATAATGAACTTTACGTGGCGCTTGCTGTTTCCTGCGCCTGCAGGTACGGTAAGTGCGCCCAGACGTTCAGATGCGTACTGAATGCCTAAACCACCTGTGAACATACCATAACCGGAAGTGTTCTGTATAATATCACTGCTTCTCAAACCTATGGTGTACATGGAACGTGCCATAGCATCGGCCCACTGTTCAATGTCACGCTGTGAATGTAAAATAACAGTAGGGTTACCTGTAGTTCCACTTGAAGAGTGTAGTCTTACTACCTTATCCAATGGCAGGGATGCCAGTCCGAACGGATAGTTTTCACGAAGATCATTCTTGGTTGTGAATGGAAATCTTCTGATGTCTTCAACAGATTTTATGCTTTCAGGAGTAATACCTCTCTCCTTGAATATAGGTGCGTAGAATTTGCTGCCCATAGCTATTTCCACTGTCTTTTTCAGACGTTCTACCTGAAACTGCTCCAGCTGTTTGCGGGGCATTGTTTCAATCTCTTCATTCCAATATTTATTGCTCATATTTTATTGTATTTACTTACCTTATTAATAATAAAAAGGACCTACCTAGTGGGGTAAGTCCTTTGTCTTTATAATTACACAACGACACGCCCCACTTGATTAAGTGCGGTAATAGCAGTAACAATAATAACTATATGTCTGTTGTGATCTCATTTCTCTCTCTCTTAAATTTCACGCAAAATTAGATACAATAAATTACAGATGCAAAGTTTTTTGCATTTTTCTGAATAAATAACCGAAAAAACGGTAAGATTATGCCTTAGGCTGTATATTTATGCGCTCTTTGTTCTGCATTTTCTATCTTTGATACTCTTCTATAAGCTTAAGCAACTTTTCAACGGCATTCTCTTCCGGAATGTTCTTTTCTATACACTCTTTTCCTTTGTATAGACTTATCTTACCTCGCCCTGCACCTACATAACCGAAATCGGCATCAGCCATTTCGCCCGGACCGTTTACTATACAGCCCATAATGGCTATCTTGACACCTATCAGGTGTGAAGTTGCAGCCTTTATTTTTGCTATGGTCTCTTCCAGATTGTACAGGGTACGTCCGCAGCCGGGGCAGGATATGTATTCAGGTTTTGTAAAACGAATACGTGCCGCCTGCAGTATGGCGTCTGCAGTATCTTTAAGCTGTTTGTCGCTGATGCAGCTGTTGCTGTTTGTTATGATAAGCTCTTTTGCATATCCGTCAATAAGCAGTGCGCCTGCATCCATCGCTGCTTTTAACTGCAGATCTTCCAGGCAGGATTCATTGTACTCCAGATATATGGTTTCATCTTTGATGGCTGCTTTTGCGGCGGCTCTCTTTTCTGCACTTTCTGCAGCGTATGCAACCAGCTTTTTAGCAACAGGAATCTCTTTTTCAGGCGCTTCTGACAGCGAAACTCTTATGGTATCGCCTATGCCTTCTGCTAAAAGCGCACCAATTCCAACCGCACTCTTTATGCGTCCGTCTTCACCTTCGCCGGCTTCGGTTACTCCCAAATGAACTGGGAATGCCATATTCTCCTTCTGCATCTCCTGAACCAGCAGTCTTACAGTCTGTACCATAACAACGGTGTTGCTGGCTTTGATTGAGAGAACTACATTCCGGAACTGCTCTTCTACACAGATTCTGAGAAATTCCATGCAGCTTTCTACCATACCTTCCGGTGTATTGCCGTAACGGCACATTATTCTATCCGATAATGAACCATGGTTTACACCTATTCTGATGGCTGTGTTATTCTCCTTGCAGATATTCAGGAATGGAACAAAGCGTCTTCTTATCTTTTCAATTTCGGCGGCATATTCACTGTCAGTATATTCAAGTTCCCTGAAGGTGCGTGCCGGATCCACATAGTTGCCGGGGTTTATTCGGACTTTTTCCACAAACATGGCTGCTACATCGGCCACGTTTGGGTTAAAGTGTACATCGGCTACAAGTGGGGTGGAGTAGCCCTTCTCCAGAAGTGAAGCTTTAATGTTTTTCAGGTTCTCCGCTTCGCGAGTTCCCTGAGTGGTTAATCTTACCAGTTCACCTCCTGCTTCAATTATACGGATTGCCTGCTCTACACATGCATCGGTATCGGTGGTCTGTGTAGTTGTCATAGACTGTACTCTAATTGGTGCATCTCCACCAATTGTTGTATTGCCTACAATAGTTGTGGAACTTTTTCTTCTGTTGTAAACACCCATAGCCGAAAAATTATCAGTTTGTCTTAAAATCGTATTTTATGTTGCTCAGTTCGGCGTTTGCCTTTTCAATCTTGCTCTTCAGACCATCTTTGTGGGCTGCCAGTCTTTCTGCCAGTTCTGTATCGGCCAGTGAAAGCATCTGAACTGCAAGGATAGCTGCGTTCTGTGCTCCATTTACACCTACTGTAGCAACTGGTATTCCTGGTGGCATCTGTATAATGGAGAGCATTGCATCCAGTCCATCCAGCATACCCTTGATTGGAACACCAATAACCGGCAGGGTGGTGTTGGCTGCTATAACGCCCGGAAGAGCTGCTGCCATACCTGCTGCTGCAATAATCACTTTAATGCCACGAGCTGCTGCATTTTTTGCAAAATCTTCTACTGCACTTGGAGTACGGTGTGCCGATAGGGCGTTAATTTCGAACGGTACTTGCATATCGTTCAAAAACTGTGCTGCTTTCTCCATAACAGGCAGATCGGATGTGCTGCCCATAATAATACTTACTGTTGGTTTCATATCTTTTAATTTTTTCTAAGTCTTGCAATAGGAATTTCCAATTGTTCCCTGTACTTGGCAACAGTTCGTCTGGCTACAATGTATCCCTTCTCTTTCAGGAATGCCGATAACTGTTCGTCAGTATATGGGTTACTATTATCTTCGCTTTCTATCTTCTCTTTGATCACTTTGTGTATCTCCTTTACGGAAACTTCGTCGCCACTCTCTGTCTTAACGCCATCGGTAAAGAAGAATTTAAGTGGCAGAATGCCAAAGTCAGTTTGAACATATTTTCCATTTGTGGTTCTGGAAACGGTAGATATGTCCAGCCCTGTAATCTCTGCAATATCTTTAAGAATCATAGGACGAAGTTTGGTTTCATCGCCATCAATAAAGAAGTCGCTTTGAAAACTGATTATGGCCTGCATGGTGTTATACATGGTGCGTTCGCGCTGTTTCAGAGCCTGAATGAAGCCTTTGGCTGCATCCAGCTTCTGCTTTATGTAGAGTGCGTCGCTTCTGTTTTTGCTGTTGGAACTGTTTATCTGTTGTTCCAGCATGGTTGCAAAGCTGTTGCTAATCCTCAGATCCGGTATGTTAAAGTTGTTCAGAGTAAGTTCCAGATTCTCTTCATTTCTTTCCACCATGAAGTCCGGTATTATCTGCTGACGGCTCTTCATCATTGGTTCGCCCAACGCACTGCCCGGACGCGGATTCAACTTCTGTATCTCCGTTATGGCATTCTCTATATCTTGCTGGCTAACCTGTAGCTTGCTCTCTATCTTGTCCCAGCGTTTGTGCGTAAATTCTGTAAAGCAATCTGATATTATGCTTCGTTCCAGACCTTGATTCCCCTTTCTGTCCAGCTGAATAAGCAGGCTCTCCTGAAGATTGCGTGCTCCTATACCAGCCGGTTCGAAATCCTGAATAATGGCCAACACTTTGCTGATTTCATCTACTGAAATATCCAGATAGCTGTAAAAGGCCAGATCGTCAGAAATGGATTCCAGGGATTTGTCCAGAAAACCATCGTTGTTAAGTGAACCGATAAGATATTCTGCTACACTCTTCTGAATATCTGTAAGTTCTCTTTCTGCCAACTGCTCATTCAGTACATCGTAAAATGATTCAGGTTCGGAATAGGGAATCTCCAGAGCTTCGCGGGCAGGCGATTTACGTCTGTCAGAATAGAAGTCGGGTTCATCGTCTTCTGAAAGAAAATCATCATGGTGACTCTCTTCTGCGGAACTGTCATTGAATCCCTCTTCGTCATTCTGAGAAATATCTTCATAGCCCTCTTCAAGCGCCGGATTGTCATTCAATTCTGCACGAACCTTGTCTTCGAGTTCAATGGTTGACAGCTCCAGTAATTTCGCCTCCAGTACCTGCTGTGGCGATAATGACTGAATCTGAACCTGTGATTGAGTCTGGGTCTGTATCTGACTGTTTCTTATATCCGGCATGTTATAATCAATAGTGGAAACTACTACCTCCAATAAACTCTCTTACCAGCGATGTAGGTGGCAGATTATGACTTGGTATAGCACTGAACATGCTTAACAGATTCTTAAGTTCCTCTACCTTAGTGTATTCAGGGCAGTTTTGTGGAACCTCTGCCAGTACCGGGCTAATCATATCTTTAATAACAGCAATTTCAAAGAGGGTTGCTGAATTAAACATAACATCTGCATTCTCCTGATAAGGGAATATCCATTTCTCTTCGCCTGCACGGACACTTGGCCAGCGTGCTATGGTGTCCTTTGCAGAATACTGGCGGTATTTATAATCGCGTAACATACGTCTTAGCAGACGGTTATCGCTTGTAGGTATATAGTTGTGTTCGTCCACTCTGATTGATGTCAGCGCTGAAACATATATCAGGAACTTTGCCTCTTTTGGGATGTCAGGCATCAGATCCGGATTGAGTGCGTGTATTCCTTCAATAAGCAGAACATCGTTTTCGCCCAACTGTATTGTATTGCCGTTGTATTCTCTAACACCACCCTTCTTAAAGTTGAATGTAGGAATGCTTACCTCTTTGCCTGCAAGCATATCCTTTAGCTGTGAGTTAAATAGCTCCAGATCAATGGCATACAGTGATTCAAAGTCGTGTTCTCCGTTTTCGTCAAGCGGAGTATTTTCTCTGTTAAGGAAGTAATCATCCATTGACAGTACCTTTGGATTGATACCATTGGCCAGAAGCTGCACCTGAAGTCTTTTGCTGAAGGTGGTTTTGCCGGAAGATGATGGTCCGGAGATCATTATAAGTTTCAGGGTACTGTTCTGTTTATGTCGTTCTACGATGGAATCGGCAATGTGTACTATTTTGTTTGACTGAAGCGCCTCGGCAATATTTATTATAGTATTCGAGTGACCGGTCAGTGTTGCAGTGTTCAGATCGCCTAAAGTAGATATACCAAGTATCTTCTGCCATGAGTGGAATTCATCAAAGATACGGAACATCTTGTCCTGCTTTGGCATATCTCTCAGTATTTCGGGGTTTTTGCTGTCCGGTATACGCAGTAAAACACCTTTGCCAAATAACTCTACACCAAACAGGTGTATGTAGCCTGTATCAGGTGGTAGTGTGCCAAAGAAGAAATCGGCAGTCTCACCCAAAGTGTAATATGTGGTATAGATCTTGCCAGTAGTTTTCAGCAGGCGAACCAAATCCTTTCTGCCTTTCTGCTCCATTAGCTCAATAACGTAATCGGTGTGCTCTCTGTGCCTTGTGAAAGGGATAGAACTTTCAATTAAAAGCTGAATACGGTTACGGATAGCCTCTACATCGGTTTCAGTGAGTGGCCTGCCTATATGCACAGGGCAGTATGTTCCTTTGGATATGGAATTTGCCATTTCCACCTTGCCGCCCGGGAAAAGTTCTTCCACAGCCTTTGAGAAGATGAAAAACAACCCCAGCAGATATGTTTTTTTTCCAGTGGCAGATGTTATGTCAAAGTATTTAACATCTACATTGTCATAAAGCTTGGTATTCAATCTTTTCGATTTGTTGTTGATAGTTGCACATAATGGGCTGTATGGAAGCTTCCAGTCCATGGCGTTGTATATCTCTAAAAGCGTTGAACCGGCTTTTACAATAACATCCTCCTGGGTGTTTATACATCTTACTTTTATCATAATCATAAATATTTATGCAGGCATAGGTTGCCGTGCAGGGATTGTTATATACAAAAGTAGTTCTTTTTAAGATTCTCTCAATTGTTTTAATTGTAAAAAATACTAAATGAGTGGGCAATATTTGTGCAGATGGTACAACCTATTGATTTTTAGGTTATCTTCGCACGCTGAAATCCGATTCTGCGGTATTAAAATGGGTAAATCAATAAATTAAATAATAGATAACAATGAAAAAAATCAGTGTTTTTGTATGCTCAGCAGCTATTTTGCTGGCATCTTGCGGTTCACCTAAGATAGGTAAAGTGGTAATGAATGATGCAGTTGATACAGTTTCATACACTATGGGTATGGCTCGTTCAAACGGTTTCCTTCCTTATCTTGTAAATCAGATGGGTGTAGATACAACTTATCTTGCAGATTTTATAAAGGGTTTTATTGAAGGTGCTCAGATGTCAGAGGATTCAGGTGCTCAGCTGGCATATTTTGCAGGTCTTCAGATCGGTCAGCAGGAGATGAACGAAGCTTTTACAGCATTAAGCTCAAATATGTTTGGTAGCGAAAGTGGCAAACTGATGAACAAGACAAACTATATGAATGGTTTCCTTGATGGTGTACAGGAAAAAACTCACATTGTTAACAGACCTAGAGCAGAAGCTATTACAGACAGCTTGTTCAATATTTTCTATGCAGAGGCAATGGAGAGCCAGTATGGCGCAAACCGTGATGCCGGTAGAGAGTATCTTGCAAAGAAAGCTAAGGAGAATGGTGTTGTAGCAACCGGTAGCGGTCTTTTGTATAAGGTTTTGAAAGAGGGTAAGGGTGCAAAGCCAAAAGCTACAGATAAGGTAAGTGTTAAATATCGTGGTTCTCTGATTGACGGAACTGTATTTGATGAAACATCAACAGCTATATCATTATCTCTTACAAGTGTAATTAAGGGTTGGACTGAAGCTCTTCAGCTAATGAGCGTTGGTTCAAAGTATGAACTGTACATCCCTTATGAACTTGGTTATGGCGATTCAAACAATGGTGTTATTCAGCCATATTCAGCTTTGATCTTCGAAGTAGAGCTTGTTGAGATTGAAAAGTAATCAATAGCAGTTCAAATTAAAAATATACAGCTCGCGCCGCTTTATACGGTGCGAGTTTTATTTTGTAACAAATTGTCAGAAAAAAGTGGCTTTTTTGAGTGAAGTGTAATTAAAACTCTATATCTTTATGCCGAAAACAGTAAAAATAACCTGTTTTCATATTAGTAAAGAGAATAAGAGTGAACCGAAATGGAAAAGTTAGATACTTTAGACTATAGAATATTGAGCATAATTTCGCAAAATGCGCGTATTCCTTTCAGAGATGTGGCTCAGCAGTGTGGAGTGTCGCGTGCGGCTATACATCAGCGTGTGCAGAAGATGATAGATGATGGTATAATTGTTGGGTCAGGTTATAACGTAGATCCAATAAAGATTGGCTATTCAACCTGTACTTACGTAGGACTGACATTGGAAAAGGGATCAATGTACCGAGATGTAGTAGCAGAACTTGATCATATTCCGGAAGTTGTGGAGAGCCATTTCACAACAGGCAGATTTACAATGATGATAAAGCTGTATGCAAAAGATAATGCTCATCTGATGGATCTGATTAATGGTGCCATTCAGGTAATACCCGGAGTGGTTGCTACAGAGACACTCATTTCACTCGATGCCAGCATAAACAAAACTGTTCCTATTCTGGAAGAACTTGTTTAATTAATACAGATTAGGTGATGGCAGACAAAAAGCTGATACTTGAACAAGAGTATAGTAGAGTCTTTTATGGGGTGGATTTGCTGAAAAACAGAGCGCCTCTGATTGGTATAAGTGGCAATTTCCGCGACGGTGACTGTACCCTTGCTGCAGGTTATTACAAATCTTTGATAGCTGCCGGTGCTACTCCTGTCATCATTCCCCCATATTCTGATATTAGACTGCTGACATCACTTGTTGAAACTCTCGATGGAGTGGTGCTGTCGGGTGGAGCAGATATAGATCCCGATTATCTGCAGGAACCACCAATAGATGGCATAGAGATAAATCCGGAAAGGGACAAACCGGAACTTCTGCTTATTAAACTGCTTATGGATAGGCATATACCAATTCTGGGAATATGCAGAGGTATGCAGATGCTATCGGCAGCACTAGGTGGAAAACTGTATCAGGATATTTACAGTCAGCATAACAATGAGTGTATCTGCCATAGCCAGAAGATAGCCCGTGGGCTTACTTCACACAGTGTGACAATAGAAAAGGATACTCTGTTGCAATCCCTGATGAATACAGAAATACTAGATGTAAATTCATTCCATCATCAGGCAGTAAAGAGCGTACCGCAGGGGTTTGTGGTGTCTGCCATGGCTGAAGACGGCATTATAGAGGCAATGGAGAGCGTTGATTATCAACCAGTATTAGGTGTGCAGTGGCATCCTGAATGTATGCTTGCAGAGGGAAATATGGTTATGATGCCTCTGTTCCACTGGCTGGTAAAAGAGGCAGAACTGTTTGCAAAGGCAAAGGATTTTCATAAAAACCATTTGACACTTGACAGCCATTGTGATTCACCAATGTTTTTTGACTGCGGAGCACATTTTAATGTCTGCAATCCTGGAATAGAGGTGGCATACAGTTATGTGGGCGAAGACTCTCCTGACGGGCAGGAGACATTCCGTTATAACCCATTAGTAGATATTCATAAGATGAACCGGGGCGGTCTAGATGCTGTTTTCATGGTGGCCTATCTGCGTCAGATGGAACGCGATGATGCTGCTCTGTGCGCTGCAACAGCAAAAGCTGACAGACTGCTGGCACTAATAAAGCAGAGAATCGCTGAATGTAGTGGCTCTGCAGCAATAGCATATACTCCGGATAATCTGTACAGCAATAAGCAACAAGGCATAAAATCGGTAGTGCTTGGCATAGAGAATGGATACGCTATTGCAAAAGATATTTCCAACATTGAAAGGTATCAAAAAGAGGGTGTAGCATATATGACACTATGCCATAATGGCGATAATGATATATGCGATTCTGCCCGCGGTAACTCAGAACACAACGGACTATCTGCTTTTGGTAAAGAGGTTGTGGCTGAAATGAACAGAGTTGGCATGATGGTGGATTTGTCACACGCTTCCGAGAAAAGTTTCTATGATACATTAGATTTGAGCAGCGTTCCTGTAATCTGTTCTCATTCATCAAGCAGAACGCTGTGTGACCATCCGCGTAACCTTACAGATGACCAGATGAAGGCACTGGCCCAAAAGGGTGGTGTAGCACAGGTCTGTATGTATAGCGGATTCCTGAAAAAAGGTGCTCAGGCAACAATAGACGATGCAATCAAACATATAATGTATATGATTGATGTTATGGGCATTGACCACGTGGGTATAGGTTCCGACTTTGATGGTGGAGGCGGACTTCCAGGTCTGGAAGATGCATCACGCTTTAACTATCTTACACGCAGATTGATTTCAGAGGGTCTGTCGTTTACCGATTTAAAGAAGATCTGGGGCGAAAACTTTGTAACAGTATGGTCCCGAATAAGAGATGCAAAACAGTAATTTAACCATTACTTTTTCTTTCTGTTCTCTCGCTTTTCTTTCCTTTCCTGTTTCATTTTTTCTTGTTCAGCCATCTGTTTGGCCATTTTTGCATCACGTTCCGCATTCTTGTTTGTAATAGTCTTCTTCTTGTCTGCTTTCTGTTTGGTTATAGCTTCTGGCTTCTGCTTGTTCAATGGGGTAGATGTGATGTCCCAAAGCTCGGTTTCGTGATACCAATCCTGTCTAAGTTCAAAAACTTTGTTTATGTAATATACATTTTCAGGTTCTCTCTTCTCTTCATATTCACCAGTATCCCATTTGCCGTTCATGTTTACGTCGTCATACATACGTACGTAGTATTTATCAGGGGTGAGGAAGAAGAAGTCAACCTTTCCACTTTTTACCTTGCCGGATCTGATAGGATTGCCACCATTGTCCAAAAGTTCTACAGTATATGATTCCTTGGCATCTTTCACATTAACAGTGAAAGTGCTGTACAGATTTAACGGAGCAAATGAAAATTCGTGTTCAAGGTTATCATTGTGCAGACCGTATAAACCTACAATTGATGCAGAATCAATCTCTAGTTTATATTTCTCTTCGGGACGCCATTCTGCATAAACCTTATATTTGCGTATCTTTATTTCATCCTGTTCCATTTCAAATGGAATATCAACCCAGACGCTGTCCATCAGTTTCATAACTTTAACTGCTGTATCGGACAGGAATGTTACAGGCTCTTCAAAAGATAGTGTATAAACTTCATTCAGATTCATGGTGGAATTTCCATTCTCTACCTTCAGGAACTTGGTTTTTGGTTGCAGCAATCTTGCCAATCCTATTGAATCTCCGTTACGTTCCAGTCTCTTAAGCTCCTTTTCGAATTTTTCTTGTTCAGCTTCGGCTCTCTTCTTTTCGTCCTGAAGAATACGTGCTCTGCTACGTTTGGTACTTAAAGCCAAAGTGTCAATATGATCCACAAGTACTCCGTTTGTATCGGTAGCCATATACTGCAATGAGAATTTCAAAGTGTCATTGTAATAGATGGTGGAATCACTCATCCAGAGTGTTATGGTGTCAAATCTGGCGCTATGCTCTACAATGTATGCGTTCTTTTCATCAAAGTTCAAACCTTTGATTATTGGCATTGAATCTACCGGTATTGCAAATTCCAGATCAATCTTTTCGTGTTTGCTACGATCGCTTTTTGCCAGATACTGAATATTAGGTGTAGCTTCAAATGCACGCAGAATGATGTTGTCAGGAAGGAATCTGGTGTATTCTACTGTCAGAATGGTATCTATTGTTTTGTCTGTATTCCAGATGGTGTCTTCTCTGAACGCAATTGTTGATGATGGAACTATAATGGAATCACTCCATGCCAATGTTTCACTTCGTTGTGAATAGTTGAAACTCTGGTCCATATCCTTTAGCGCGTATATGCGATATTTACCCGGTTTTATGCCGCGGATTACAAAGTGTCCACTGCCATCGGTTCTGGATACACGCTGGAACTGTTTGGTAGTAAATGCAGAATCGGCCAAATCAGAATAGAGACCTACCTGTATCCCTTTGATGGGTTCCAGGTCAGAAGCATTCAGGACATAACCTGATACTTCCATTGTATCCAGATTCTCTCCGGTAGAGAAGCTGAAACAGAAATCTCCTAATGGATTGCCTTCATTGTTATCTACAATACCATCAGAAAAATCTATTGTATATGTGGTGTTAGGTTGCAGGGAATCTATCAACTTAATCTGAATGTTCTTGCCATTAACCTGTATTTCAGGTTGTTCAAGCTGAGGTGGTGATACAATAACCTTTTCACTGGCATTCTCCAGCTTAATATATTCGTCAAAATCAATTCGTACAGTCTTGCTCTTTACGTTTGTACCTCCAGCATCAGGTGCGCTTCCAATGAATTTAGGTGGAATATCATCATACGGACCACCATCGGGTGTTCCAACAGCAGCACAACCTATCAATACGGCACTAATAGTAGTAAAAAGCGCCGTATTGGTAAGTATGTCCTTTATTTTTCCTCTATTTTTCAAATTATTCTGAGTACTTTTTTAATATTACACAGGCATTGTGACCGCCAAATCCAAATGTATTGGAAAGTGCTGTGTTAACCACTCTCTCCTGTGCCTTGTTGAATGTGAAATTCATATTGTAATCAATATTTTCATCCTCATCACCATCCTGATGGTTAATTGTTGGTGGAACAATATCATTTACAATAGAAAGTATGCAAATTATAGTTTCAATGGCTCCGGCAGCACCCAGCAGATGTCCGGTCATTGATTTGGTTGCACTTATATTCATTTTGTATGCATGGTCTCCAAACACACTCTTTATGGCTTTGCATTCTACAATGTCGCCAAGAGGAGTTGACGTGCCGTGCATGTTAATGTAGTCAATATCTTCCGGTTTTAAACCTGCATCTTCAAGAGCGTTCAGCATAACCTTGGCAGCTCCTTTACCCTCTGATTCAGGTGCTGTCATGTGGAAAGCGTCGGCAGAAAGCCCCCAACCAGCAACTTCGGCGTAAATCTTTGCACCTCTTGCTTTTGCATGTTCGTACTCTTCTAAAACTATGGCGCCTGCACCTTCGCCAAGTACAAATCCGTCTCTGCTTGCACTCATTGGACGTGAAGCTGTTTCCGGTGAATCGTTTCTTGTTGAAAGGGCGTGCATGGCATTGAAACCACAAATACCACTATCTGTAATTGCAGCTTCAGAGCCACCGGTTATTATGATATCTGCTTTACCAAGTCTTATCAGGTTAACTGCATCTATAACTGCATTAGTGCCTGAAGCGCAGGCTGATGAGGTTATATAATTCGGGCCGGTAAAACCATACATTATTGATATGTAACCAGCAGCCATATCGCCTATGATGCGTGGAATAAAGAATGGAGTAACCTTAAGTTCCTGCCCGTTCTTTTCCATATCATAGATGGTTCTGATTCCTTCACCGAATGATTCTACTCCGCCCATGCCAATACCCAGAACAACACCTATTCTGTCAGGATTCTCTTTCTCCTTGTCAATAGATGCATCTGTAATTGCCTGAACAGCAGCTCCTACAGCAAAATGGGCGTATCGGTCAATTTTACGAACTTCTTTCTTGTCTATATACAGAGAAAGGTCAAAATCTTTGACCTCACACGCAAATTTTGTCTTTGTAATAATTTCTTCGGTGTTGAAATTTGTAATAGGAGCGGCACCGCTTTTGCCGTTAACCACACTATCCCAGAATTCCGGGATAGTGTTGCCTATAGGGGTAACGGCACCTAATCCTGTTACAACAACTCTTTTCAGTGTCATTGCAGTTTAAGTGAACCGGTTAATTACTGCTGAACAGCCTCTTCTATCAAAGCGATTGCTTCGCCTACAGTTGAAATGCTTTCTGCCTTGTCGTCTGGAATAGAGATGCCGAATTCCTTTTCGAATTCCATAATCAGTTCAACAGTGTCAAGAGAATCTGCTCCTAAATCACCAGCGAAGCTAGCTTCTGGAGTAACTTCTGATGCCTCAACACCCAATTTGTCAACGATGATTGCCTGAATTCTCTCTGCAATTTGTGAATCTGCCATAATTGTATTATTTAAATTAATAAATTGTTAAATCGATGCAAAGTAATTTTTTTTAATCCATTTACACAAAAAAAGCGGATAAAATATATCTGGCTTTTGCACACTTTCATAACTTTTGTATAAATATTGTGCTAGTCGTTGTTGATGATACTCCTTATAGAATTAAATTGGGATGCTAGCTCCTGCATGTCCTGGCTGAATTCAGGATATGTAGCACCTATTTCCATTTGAAGCAGTAACTTGTGGTGTGAACGCTTGAATGTGTTCAGCGCATTTATACATTTAGTCTTTATATCCTTAGTGTCTGCTATTCTCTCCTTTGTCTCTATGTAAAGCCTATCATACTGTGTGTCAGGGTCTCTCTTCTGAAGTTTCATCGCATTTAAATATGCTTTGTAGTCCTGTTCCAGTCCCTTCTCTTCATTCTCTATCAGCTGTTTCAGTTCATCTCCTTTAAGTAGATTGACAAGTGCGTCGCAACAGGAAGAGACTATGGTATCGCCCTGTGTCAGCATCTCTTTGACCACCTTATATTGTCTTCTTTTGTATAATGATTCAGAGATGTATCCGCTTGTTCTGCCTATCTGTTTTGAGAGTTCGAACTCTATATCATCACTCCAGTTCAGGGTGTTGTATGCCACAAGAAGTGAATCGGCATTGCGTCCTAATGATCTTAGCTCTGTGCCGCTCTGTTTCCAGCGGGTTTCGTTGCTTAATGATTTCAGAGCTCTGACATAGCTATCCAGAACACGACTGTAAATTTCTGCTTTGCCTGCAATTATTTCCTCTTTCTGCCTGAAAGCAAAGATTGAATTGAGTTCATTCACTCTGTTGTCGGTGTCAGTAATGGAAGATACATATATAAGATTTCTCTCTAATCGGATATCTGAAAGGTTTTCAAATATGGTGACAGGCGTAATCGGCAGACTGTCACTGCAAAAGGCCAGTGCGTTTACTCTTTTTAATTGTGCCTTGTTCATTGTGGCGCAACCGGAAATAGTTATAAGCATCAGTAGCGTCAAAGTAAGGTTTGCGATAATTGTAAGTACTCTGACACACTCTTTAATTATGGTTTCAGTAGTGTTAAGGGCTTTGGGCAGCTTGTTGAATTCAGTAACAAGTTCTCTTAGGTGCTTGGAATGAATGCTGGTCTCTTTGGCGCTCTCTTCAAATTTGCTTACCAGATTGCTTTCTGTCTCAATAATAGCATTCCGTTCTGCTGATCTAAGCGATAATGCGCTTTCTTCTAGAAGTTTACGTTCTTGTTCTGAAAGATTGGGGTTTGCTCTTTCTGACTCTATTTCTGTAATCAGTTTCCTGATTTCACTTAGTGTAAGTGCATCTGATTTAGAATTCTTGCTGTTTTTACTCATAGTTGTAATGTATTGTTTATAACTGAAGTGCAAATCTACAAAAAAACTGTTAAAAACGGGTGGTAATGTGCAAATGGAGTGGTTTTTAGCAGCTTTGTTCTGTACTGAAAGTATAAAAGATGTTTTTTTTACTCAAATTATTGTGTGATATGGTTGTAGATAGAGAAAAAATAGTATCTTTGTAGCCGGTAAACGAGGGTCTTTTTGGAAAAGATTCTCAGGAGAGTGAAATTTAAACTTTTAACTTTATACAAGATGATAAATTTCGATTTGAACAAGTATGGCATTAGCGGTACAACAGAGGTTGTTTACAACCCTTCTTATGAAGTACTGTTTAATGAAGAGACAAAACCAGGTTTGGAAGGTTTTGAAAAAGGTCAGGTAACAGAGTTAGGAACAGTTAACGTAATGACTGGTGTTTATACCGGTCGTTCACCTAAAGACAAGTACATCGTTATGGATGCTCAGTCAAAGGATACTGTTTGGTGGACATCAGAAGAATACAAAAACGACAATAAACCTATTTCAGAAGCAGCATGGGCTGATTTGAAATCA
>JAGCKJ010000004.1 GCA_017647575.1 Bacteroidaceae bacterium
AAACAGGGTGTAAAGGGGGTTAATTGGTAGTATAATTTTTCCAAAATATAACTACCAGTATAAACCCCAAACGAGCAGCAAAATTGGTTCAACAACTTAATGGTCAACTGAACTCATTTCAAATTGGTCACCCAACCCCGCAGCAAAATTTGTCAACCAATTTTCAGCAGGTCCACTTTCAACAATTGGTTCAACCAATAAACAAAATATAACAGGTAGTAGACAAATCGCTTAAATATACATATGCACAAAAATATCAATTTAAGCAATAAAAATATATACAAAATTTTGCCAAAACATGTTATAATAAAGTCTCAAAGACAACACCAAGACCAATACCAATGAAAGGAAAGTGATATTATGACTATCACCCGAATCTCCAAAGACAACTATCAGATCACCTGCTGCGAATATCAATTCACAGTGATCAAACGTGACTTCAGCGAATACTGGTTCGTGCGTAATGAACAGTTAAAGCTTCAGCGACTTTGTGACAGTCTTTCTGAAGCTATAGACTACATTGACTTCATCATGTGTATATAGTCTCCTACAAAAACAGCTTCTGAAGGATTGAGCTGTGATCAGTCCTATCCCACCTGCAGCAGCTTCTATTACAAGCTGAATTCGATACCTGCAGGGTATATGTCATTTCATAAGTGCTTGTTTTTTCGGGAAGACAGTATTATACATATCTCAGGGATAGCTCTCAGAGCATTCAGAATGAACGATAACAGCCCTTCAGTGATATTAGTATAATTACACTGCCTAATGCTCAGAATCAAAAACAAAGCCAATCTCAATGAAAAGAGGAAACAATCATGAACACAAATGAAAAGCCAAACACATCATTCTCTCTTGATGATCTTCAGGAGCTTGCAGATGTTCAGGGAGCTTCAGTCTCAGAGGCAGAGCTTGTTGGTGATGAATCTGCAACAGTAGATTCAGCAGATCACAGACAGCTCGCTGCATATGCAAGGAACTTCAAGGCAGCTGAGGTAGATCATTCTATCTTTGAGACACAGAAGCTCAATGAAGGTGCAAAGATACGCTACAGCAGCACGTTCGATGATGTGACACTGTTCAATGCACTTAACAGCAGCTCTGAATCAATAGCAGATCATTTTGGCAAAGATATCAAGGTAAATCACATAGTAGTAACAACAGCTCAGGTGAGCAGCGACTTCAACGATGACTTTGCCGAGAAGGAAGATAAACCTTGTGTTCACTTCTTCTGTGAAGACGGTCTGCACCTTGCGTCAGTTTCCAATGGTATCATAAGAAGTGCAGAGAATCTTATCACCTGCGGTTTCATGCCGACGCCTGAAGCACCTATTGTTATCAGGTTCAAAGAGATCAGCACCAAGAGAGGCAAAGCGCACACATTCGACTTAATTTCGCGTTAAGTCTCAAAACTTTCAATCTCATATCACACTGCAGTGTGATAGTATCTCCTTATAAGAATTCTACGACTTTACAGCCTGCAGCTCCCTTCTACCTGCAGGCTGTCTTTTTAAGGAAGGTGAAAACAATGATCTTTAATAATTATGAATCCTTCTGTGATCGTATCAATAAGATCACTGAAGATGAATGGGAAAATCTGTATATTATCATGAGAAGCGGCTACAGCATGAATGATATACTTGAATCAAGTTATAGCTTAGAGCTGCTCGAATGCGAATGCGGCGAACATGTATGGCTTAATGATTGGTATGAAGGACAGAACTATATTGAAATTTACGACTACTACAGAGAAAGTGAAGTGCTGCATAAGCTGCTGCATCTTCAGCACCGTAAAGGACTTGAAGACTATATAGACTGAGATAAGAGGGGATATGCACCATGAACATAGATAACATACTAAGAAGTGCGAATAAGTACATGAAAGATATTTATGATACATTCGGGGGAAGCTCTAAGGAATATATGAACGCTCTGAAGCAGGTAAAAGAGAATCTGCCTGAATCGGTGCTTGAAGATACAGCAAGAAAAGGACTACATTATGAAGGTGCAGCACCTGATGAACCGTTGCAGTTTTCAAGAGGCAAAGCAAGCAAAGCAGAACTGGAAGCATTCCAAACAGACCTGCAGGAACTTAGAAAAGAGCAGAAAGAATCAGGAACAGCAAGAAAGCAGTCTGAAAAGTACTATGAAGACGCTGAGGCAAGAGGACTTGAAAAAGAAGATATCGATATCAAAGAAGAAGCTGAAAAGCTCTTTGAATTTGATAATTCTACCAATGATTGGTATGACGCTATAATGAGCAATGAAAATATCTCTGATGATGAAAAGGAAGAGATAAGAGACCTGTATTCAGACCTGTTTGAAAACTATGAAGATGCATCATTCAGAGACAGACTGGAAGAAGCCTGCAGAGATATACTGAGAAAAGCTGATATCAGAGAAGCTTCAGGCGGACTGCCTGAAGCTCCCGAAGATGACTTTGGCTTCTTTATAGATGAGGACGATCTGCTATGAATGATACATTGCTTACACGAGATAATATACCGTTCGTATGTTATCAGATGCTGAAAGACGTACAGCTCTGCAGCAACAGAGAAAGACAGAGCAGCAGCAGTGAGATGTATCTCCGCTGCGGTGGTGGATATGATACTGAATCGACCACTATCACAGATTCCGAAGGCAGACCTTTATACGCGTTTGTATATCATGTGCAGATCATGATAAATAATATCTATGTATACTGCAGAGATATCGAGCTTATAGTACCTTTTTTCACCGAGCTTATAAAGCAGGTAAAGAAGCGTAAGACTAAGAAAAAGCAGCCTAAGCTCATCATTTGGGTAGCAAACTTAGCACATGAATACGCTTTCTTCAAGCGTCAGATCGAAGCTGTAGGTATTACCGATCTGTTTGCCAAGACGGAGAGAACGCCTCTTAAAATAGAATTAGGCGGCTGCATCGAGCTGAGGGAATGCATCGGACTCTTTGGCAGCAGTCTTGAAGACATCGCAAAGAAGAATACAATTACTCAGAAGCTGAAGGGCGATCTTGACTACAGCCTTATAAGAACGCCAAAGACGCCTGTCAAAAGAATACCTGCAGAAGGCAGACAACATTCTGAATATGACTATATGAGAAACGATGTAAAGATACTTGACGAGCTTTCAGAGGTCGCTTTCAGGCAGTTTACAGATAATAAGCTGAAGATACCTATGACAGCTACAGGAATACTGAGACAGAAATGTAAGAACAGTATCAATAAGCTGCCATGTGAATATTATGATAATCTGCTTCTTATGCCTGAGACAGAGGCTGAGTATACGCTGCAGCGCAAATATATGTATTGCGGTGGTCTGTCAGGTACGTCTCCAATATATGCAGGTAAGATGATAACAGGCAGCAAGTGCGCTGATATAGTCAGTGACTATCCTGCGCAGATCAATCATCATAAATTCCCTGCAGGTGAGCTGAAAGAGACTAAGCCTGAGAACATAGTGAAGGTAAAAAACAAGTTTCATATCGCTTTATTCGTCTGTGATATATACGCAAAGACAAAGCATGCTGTACTGTCAAAGCATAAGATAGTAAATTCAGGCAGCATCAGAGACGCGATAGTCATAAACGGAAAAATATGGACTGCAAAGAACTGTCTGTTAATACTTAATAACACAGATATCGCAGGACTGAAAAAGCTTTATACATTCAAAAATATACGTATTCTGAAGCTGTGGTATTTCACTGAAAAGAAATTTGCTCCGAGATTCTTGCGTAAATGCATGAATGAAGACTATCTGCAGAAGGTACAGCTTAAGGAAGATATCACAAAGATGAAGGCAGAGCTGAAAAAGAAGCCTGATGCTGATAAGGAAAAGAAGCTTGCAGAGCTGAAGAAAATGTACAGTATAATCAAGTCGTACGTGAACAGCTACTACGGAATGACAGCCACCAGAATCTATGATTGTATCTATAAATGGAATGAAGAAGAACACGATATCAAGCAGGCAGCTTCAGAGCTTTCATATGAAGAAAGAAAGCGGAAAATGTGGCTGTCTCCGTATATAGCATACTGGACTACAAGCTACGCAAGAGGTATACTGTACCAATATATTGCAAAGTACCCTGAGCTTATACTTCAGTACGATACAGACAGCCTGTATTACATCACAGAGCCTTCACAGGTAAGGCTTGACAAGTCACGCTGCTGCACTGCTGCAGAGCTTATAGAAGCATTTGAAGCCGATCTGAGAGAGTATAACAAGGTGATATATCAGAAAAATATAAGAATATTCAGGGGTGATACACATTTCACCGACTTAGGCAGCTGGGAGATAGATGATGAAAGCAGTACAGGCTTTAAGGGCTTAGGTGCCAAGAGATATCTCGTGAGACATGCTGCAGGTGATCTGAAGCCTACTGTTGCAGGAATGGTAACAAGCTCATTCCTTAAATATGTAGGATATGATGATGAGCTGAAGACCTGTGAAAAAGACCCTTTCGAGATATTCAGCTCCGATCTGAAGCTTGACAGGATACGCTCTGATAAAAAAGCAAGCAGATACAATGACAAAGAGCTGCAGCCTGTGAAGATAACAGACTATGAAGGCAATACCTGCATAGTTCCTATAGGTACATATCATGCTATCTTTGATATATCATTTGATATCAAGACAGCAGACCTGTATATGAAGGTAGTACAGCTTTATCAGGAAGAATCCGCACTGCCTTATGATGCAAGGACTGCAGAGCCACTTGTAAAGAAATTCAAAGCACTGGAAGCAGAAAGAAGGAAGAGGTTAAAATGAATATAAGTATAAGTATTGAAGGTACAAAAAGAGGATTCTACATAGCATATATGGCAGGTGAATACAGAGTTATGCAAGTGCTCGATATCACAGATACTAAGACAGGTGTCAGATTCTTTGGCGGCTACAGTAAGCTGTCATACGCTATGACTGATATCACTATAGCAATAGAGCGTATCATGAACAAAGGTGAGTATATATGACAGACGAAAACAAATATTATTCACCTGTACCTATCATAGAATACGCTGAGAGCATAAGCTGTCCTGTCATAGGTATTGCAGGCGGTAAAGGAAACGGTAAGACATTCGGCTTACTATTCTACTATCTGAAGGAGCGTATCAGAACAGGACGCATTCTGAGATATCTCAGAAGGTACAGAGAAAGTATAGCACCGAAGGCTATCCAAAGCTTATGCAAGCCTCAGAGGCAGAATTTGATAAACCTGACAAACGGTCAGTACAATGACTTTCAGTATTATCAGAACCGCTTCTTTTTAGTACGACGGAATGAAAACGGCGATATAGTTGAAAAGGATATACAGCCCTTCATAGTATGCTCTGCGCTTAATTCTGTTGAAGGCTTCACAGGAGCTGATGAAGGTGAATGCTCTGCAGTATTCTATGATGAGTTCCTGAGCCGTGAGAAAGAGCTGCCTGATGAGTTTTACAGCCTCATGATATTTCATAATAACTGTATAAGAAACAGAACAGACTATTTTTGTCCTCTTATACTTGTAGGCAATACGGTAACACGTAACAGCTCGCTTATAGTCAATTTTGGCGTTGATCTGTATTCAATGAAAAAAGGTGAGATCACTGTTGTAAAGAACAGCAGGAAAGAGCCGACTATCGTCTTTGAATACTGCACAGACGCTCCTGTTATGAAGGAAGCTGCTGACACATACTACAGCAGATTTGAGAATGACCGTATCAAGATGATATACAAAGGTGACTGGACTGTCAGCAACTATCCGATGCTGCCGAGGCAGGAGCTTGACAGCTCTTTTCTCCTTGCAAATATAAAGATAATATCACCTTCGGGAAGTGCTCTGCTTTTCAGCTTCAGGCGAACAGGCGATAATCTCTTTGGATATGTCAGCACCTTCGGAGATGATGATACACCACATATCTGCACTATGATAAACAAGACATACATTTTCAAGAAACCTAACTATATCAATTATCTGCCTAATAAAGGAATTTTCAGAACATTTGCAAAGCTCATCTATACAAAGAATGTATATTTTGAATCAATGGAGATAGGAGAATACTTCAGAGACTTTCTGAAGAATCTGACAGGCGCTTCACAGCTCATATCAGTTTATAAATAAGAAGACGCTGCCTTATGGCAGCGTCTTTTTTATAGTATAACACCTTCAGATATAGCAGCTCTGAGCATATCAAGCTCTGCAGCTGTTGCTGGATAGCTCTGTGAATTAGTTACCATTCCGTTAAGATCGGGAGATGTTCCGACAACAAGACCTGTACCCATACTGCCTATGCTGCCTTCTATACAGCATGCAAAGCCTGTAGTGTGTCCATACCTTGCAAGCTGCAGGTCGTTCCATTCAGGCGGCTGTCCTGTTCTTATGACATCGCCTGAAGGATAGTATATGATGAGCCTGCACTGCAGGTCTATCGCCCAGCCGCCTACAGCTGAAGCAGCTCCTATGACATGGATAGGTGCATTCTGATGTGTCAGATCATATTCAGCTCTTGTCTCTTCATTCTCAGCTATTTCAGCTGCTTTGACTGCTCTGACAGGGTCTGTAGCAAGTCTGAAAAGACCACCTAAAGATACATTACCAAGTGAAGCTGACTGAGCTTCAAGCGTCTTATTTGACTTGTTAGCTATAGCATTATTGAGCTGTGAAGCTACTGTAGCTGCTTGAATACCTGTGACAGGAATATCTATGGCAATATTACCATTCAATGTTTCAATGACAAGATCGTTAGACATAATAAAGCCTGTACATGTGCCTGTAGTGAAGTCAACTACAAGCTGCACATTCAGCTGTCTTCCGATTATATCTGCAGGATTGAGCTGAATAGTGCCGCAGAAGGGTACGTACAGCTCCATTTTCGTAAACGGCTGATAATCGAGGAAGCTGTCTCCAAACTTGGGATTTATCGTTTTTCCGCTGAATAAGTAGAAATAAGCTGTTTTCTCCATTACATGAGCATATAGTCTTGTATCATATTTACCCAATCTGATAGTAGTTGCTTCTCCCTTCGGTATTTCCATTGGATAGCGCTGCAGGCTGATGATACAGTCTATAGGATTATTCGTCAGGAACTGATCTAATATCTTGTTATCAAGATCAGTCCAGTCGATAGTACCGCCATTGTCGATAAGATCGGCTGTGATATTCCATAGTTGTTTTCCGAGCAGATTTACAGCACCTGCCTGCAGTACATATCTTTTAGTCATAGTTGCTAAGTCGCCTATACTGTTGAAGACAGTCTGTGTATCATATGTATTTTCAGGCGACGGAGGCGGCTTGATAGGGTCGTATGGACTTTGCGACGCTGTCTTCCAATCGAAGTTATTTGCGTCTTCGTTTCCGCTGCCGCGTGTATATGTTCCGTCGGTGTAGCCTTCATTATCAACAACACCAAGACACATTTTTTCATCTGTCCAACGTGTGCTGTCATTGCCTTCGGTATATAGTGCATTATATCCACTGTCTGTTTGTTTACCGTCAGTAAAAAACAGACCGTACGCCGCACACCATTTACGAATATTTTCAATGTTTTCGTCAGTGCCCTCTAATTCAACCCAACAAGTGCGCGCACTCGTAGATATACCTTGCTTGCGTGTCATTAAACCATTAGTTCCACCAACTAAAAGAGCAATATATTGAGAAACGCCGCCATTGCTGTTAGCACCCATAGTACCATTATATGACCGATAACCTCTGATACCGCCGAATATTGGCATTCCATTAGCTGACAAGTCGTTTGTATCGTACATCGCCATTGGTTGCAAAATCGGAGTATTCGGTGATATTGACCCATACTGAAAACGTGATACAAGATTGTGCGTAAGGTCGGGAGTCATATCTCCGCCGCCGCCAGTTGTACCATATGTGCCGTTTACATTGATACGTCTTATTACATTAGCATATGCACATAGTAAGGGATGTTGAGCTCTCCACTCGGCAGTCTGCTGACTATATGCGTATAGTGATGATGTTGTGACATTGTTTGGTACGCCCAGTGTAGCATTATATGTCCCGTCAAAATACTTTACATCAATTTGCAGAAAAACTGTTCGTATACCAAAATCACGCCAAAACTGCAAGAAAAGGTTTTTGTTTGAACGTCCACGACCTGTATTAGTATCAGGTGTACCGTCTTGACCTTGTGGGTTCGTGTTACTTGCATGTGGGCACCAACTTTCCTGACAGTAAGTGTAACCCTCAGCTGACGTATATTCGGGATTAAAAGTATATTGAGATGCACTAACACCGCGGCTTATTACGTTCGATAATCCTATACGTGATAAAAACATAAGAGGTAAAGGTTCTTGTTTTGACACTACCCAGTATGTATCGTCGCTAACGTCAATAACAGCACCCGAACCACTTCCCGGCGTTGCTGAAAATCCTATTATTTGATTTATAGGAATATCCATATTCTTACAAGCACAATATGCTATAGATGTATCAAAAGGCTCATTTAGCTGTATTACAGGGTTGCTTATTAATTGTGAATAGTATAAATCACCCTTATCAATGTACTGTATATCTTCACCTGTATAACCATAGTCGTTTCTGACAAAAGGTGGATAATCTGTAAAATCGGAATTTTCAAGGTCTGTTGCACCTGTTCGTACATTGTTATTATCATACACTGATACAGGTTGACCCCAGTATTCAGTATTTATCTGTGTACTCATGCTGACGGTTCACCCCCTACTACTGTGAGAAGATAGCTGTATTCAGCATTAGTATCAAAGCTCTTGGAAGTCTCAGGCAGTACTATGCTTGTAACTATCTTGGACGTTGGATTCACGGGGAGCTTGCTGTCTATGATCTTAGTAGGCTGAGCTATAGCTTCAGCTCTTATGATAGTACACTCTGTAGCTCTTATAGCAGCTGAGAAGCTCTGTCTGACGTCTATGATACAATTCAGCTCTATACGCTGAGCTGTATTGATATCAAAGTCTGTGATATAGTAATATCTATCAAGAGCGTCACAATAAAGATAGTTAGCCTGCATATATGCAGCGTTCATAGCAAGCTCGAAAACAGGTCTCAGCTTGTTTATCTTGTCTGTATTCTGTATTGGTACAGCTGCAGCTACTACAGCAGCGTCTGATATCTTATCAAGCGCTCTGTTATCCTTAGCGCTCTTGTATAGTGTTACTGTCATGAGAATTCACCTTCTCCCATATATCCGACATAAAATGTATACTTCTGCAGAAATTCATACACAAATTCATACAGCACGGACTGCTTATACAGTTCTATAGTTTCCTTAGTTATCTCTGCAGGTGACTTATGTATATTACCTTCTCTGAGCTTTTTCAGATGATGTATATAGTCAGCCTGATATGATGTATCATCTATTGTCATAGACGCTGTTGTGTGTGAAGTGGTAGCTGTCTTTACATTCTTGGTATCATCTGACGCTACAACATGCGTCTCAGTGCTGCCGCTGCTTACTGACTTGCTTTCAAGTCTGTCAGCTGTACTGTCATATGTTGTCGTATATCTTGAAGTAGTAGGATTATTTGCTGTCTCTGTAGATGTATAGTCATACTTATTCTTAGTTGTTACTGTCTTGTCTCCGTCGTTTTCAAGCCTGATCTCTGATTCTGACATACGATAGTCTGATACAGGGTCTATGTCATTCATATAGTACATGAGTGCACTGATAGCAGCTGTTATCTCAGCCTCTCTGTAGTACAGCCAGTTATTCCATAGTGTTGTAAACGAGCTGACTGCAGCTTCAATAGTATCACCTGAAAGATAACAGTATCTCATCATGTGCTGCAGAAATATACTGTATACAGCGTCTCCGCTTATTATTTCTCCTATACCGTAGTTATCAAGGACATATTCAGGTGTCATCTCTGACAGTATCGTCTCCATTTGTATCAGGTGTCTCTTCACTCTCATTTTCTTTACCTTCCTTTTCTTCAGGCACTTTCATTTCTTCAGTCTGTACTTCCGTCTGCTCAGCTTCGGCTTCAAGCTTTTCAGCCTCTGCTATGAACTTAATGCCCTGAGACGCCTTCTGAGACGCTTCAGATTCGATTCTGTCAGCTTCTGCAAGCTGAGTAGTATATTCTATAGCTGTTCTTTCAAGCTGCCTCTGAAGCACGTCAGAGGGCTTATACGCAAAGTCAAATTCTGTACCGTCATATTCTTTCATGAAAGCAGCTGCTCTTTCAAAACCGTCACGTCTGCAGGCGATCTCGTCTTCTATCATAAAGGTGCTTATAGCGTCCATATCATGCAGCTCGTCTATCAGGTTCTGACTGCTCTTTGCTGTAGTGGAGAAGGGAAGACCTCTCCATGTAGCAAATCTTCTCAGTATCTGCTCAATATGCTCATCAAAGAAGTGCAGCTTGTCAACTGAAGTCTCATCTGTCAGTCTCAGAACATTGTCATCGATAGTTCTGTGACCGTCCTTTAGTACAGACAGCTCATCGGTAAGAACATTGATATCCTCACCTTCGAGAATACGCTGCAGCAGTGTAGTATACTTTGCTATGTCTGTATCTGTATCAACTCTCGGAATAGGTGTCATTCGTGCCCACTTAGTCAGCTTGGAAGCTGAGATAGCTGTCTCTGTCAGATCATCAGCATATTTTGCAAACATGAAAGAAGGATACAGGCTGCTGTTATTAAAAAGGAGTATGCAGTCTTTTCCGACTTCAAGCTCTGAGCTGTAGTCACTGCCTGCTGTTGTGATACGGTCTGCTATAAGCATATTATTGATAACATCTGCAGGTCTTGCAGGTGTGCAGCACCATTTGTTATAGTTTACGCTGTTCTTCTCTGTGCATTTGTAGAAGGCAGCAACACCTGTCATGATAGACATTTCATAGAAGAAGCTGTTGAAGTCAGGCGTTCTGTATTCATGCTCTGCAGCTGCTATCCTGCAGAGCATATTCATGTACATATCATTCAGATCGCGCTTTCTGATGCGTCCTGTACCTGTCATGTACCTGTATATACCTGCCTTGTATAGGTTGTTTTCTCTCATTATTTCACCTTCTTAAAAGAACAGCACCCTTTATCAGGGTGCTATTCTGTTGTATTATTCAGTTTTCTTGCCTCTTGCTGCTGTGACTGTGACTGTTACTGTATCTGTAGCTGTAGTTCCGTCAGAGCCTGTAATAGTTGCTGTGACAGCTACTGTACCTGCTGTCACACCTGTAAGTACACCTGTAGTCGCATTGATCGTACCATAGGTCTCAGCGTCTGTAGACCATGTGATCACAGCGTCAGGTGGAAGTGTTGCAGCTGTCATCTGAAGAGTACCTGCTGCAGCTACTGTCAGTGTCTCATTAGTGATCTTAACTGCAGGCTTAGTACCAATTACGAAAACTACAGCGTTCTCGTCAGGGTCTACAAAGTATCCAGCTTCAAACATATGCACGGTATTGTACCATTTGTCAAAGTTATTGTACTCTACACCTGATTCAAGCTGCTGAGCATTGACCATTGTCGCCTGCTTGCCAAAGATAACACCAACGATATTTGACTGCCTCTGCACTGTTCTTGTATCAGGTGAGCCTGCTGCAGGCGGTTCACCCTCTGAAGGTGGGATAGCGTTGACTGTCGATCTTGTAAGGTAGTTAGCTCTGTTTCTGTCAGTACCGACACCCTGCCAGTATGCTATTGTCTTATAACCTGTGAGCTTCACATACTCTTCATTGTAGCTGCTGCGGTATACATAGCTCTCTAGCGCTCTTGCAAAGTCGGAGATAAGATAAAAACGTCTGTCACCTTCAGTTGTCTGTGATACATACTCAGCATTGTTATACAGTGCTGTGGGTTCTACCATGAGATCAGAGATAGTTCTGATGTATGTATTGGCAAAGAGAAGGAAGTTCTTGCTTGTCTTCCAGTTGGTAGTTGTTACTGTGTCATCGCCTGTCTCTGATACATACTCAGCAAGCAGGTCAATGACGTTGTTACCGTCCTTCAGCTTCTCAGCTATAAGAGCTGTCACTGCTTTATGTGAAAGAAGATTGATAGCAAGTCTTCTCTTGCTGAGTACACGCTGCTCGATAGCTCCTATGAATCTTATCATATCATTTCGACTGTTGAATGCACTTCTCCACTGCTTCTCAGTGATAGTATACGGAGATGTTCTGAATGTAGCCATTACGTTAAAGTACTTTGCTGAAGCTTCAACACTGTGATAACCAAACATCTCAGCATGTGAAGAGCCGCCATTCTCTTCAAAGTTCCATGCATCATTAATATCAAAGTCGGGAGCTTCCACTCTGATCTTTTCAAGAATACTGCCGTATTCAGCGTCTGTTGCATAGATATCAAAGCCGCCTGAATCGATATTTCCGTCAACAAACAATGTCTGCCCTACCTTGTCAATGATATTCTTCAGAGCCTGATTCATTCCTTCGCTGCCGTATGGTGTATCTGACAGTATTTGTCTTCCCAGTGATACGACGTTGCTAAGATCGTCCTTGAAAAGTTCTACACCACTGTCAGCTCCTTCATCAGCTCCTTCGGTGAGTGTACCTGTAGCTTCAGGGTAGAAGCCTTCATTAAGTATCTTTGCTATCTGTTCAATTTTCATTTGTATTCCTCCTTTATTTTATACAACTCGGAATAACATAGGAAAGGTATATTTATAACCACTGGCAAAATAACCTGTTCCACTTGCTACCGGTCGTATAGATATTTTATTTTGAGATGGATTTAAATTGGTGCTACCATCCGTACTCCAAACGGTTGTACCTGAACTTGCGTAACTATAATTTGAATAGTAACATCCAAACCTCTTTGAACTACTTGTTGCTATTGGCACAAAGCCTGTGGGATATGTAAAGTCAACTTGTTCTGTATTTTCACTTACTTCAAAAACAACATGAGCAAAAACATATTGCACATAATTATCTGAAAAATTTAAAATGAAACCTGAACTATTCGTTACTGTTAAAGTTGTACATGTCAGTACTTCATATATACCGCTTCCTGACCGAACATCAACAGTAACACTATTATTCAATGTAGTGTCATATGTTCCGTTTTCTGTGATATTGTCTGCTCTTGCTGTCTGTGAAACTAATGCACCATTACTTACAACTTTACCTTCGTCACCTGCTGTGTATTGATTGGTAATGGTTGCAACATCAGAAGCAAAGTCCTCTAATCCGTCATCAGCTCCGACTGTTCCGCCTTTAGTCGTAATTGCATTACCAATAGCTGTTTTAGCTGCCTGTAAACGCTGTAAATTCTCAGCGATTGTATTTGGCATATTACAGCACCTCCTCTAAGACGGAGTTTATGTCACCGATTGTCTGCTGAATTGCTTGTATAGTATCGCTTGCTTCTCGATTGCTGAGTATATACGGCTGATAACTACTATCTGCTGTATATATAGTTTGTTCGCATATCATAGGATATATTGTTGTGTTATTGAATTGTGTGCCGCTTTCAGGTTTAGCAGCTACCCACACACTGGCTAAATAACTTTTACCTGCTTCTGCTGTAAATGTTGCATCGTCACTGGAGGCACACACAAGACTAACCCCGTCAAAAACATTTATCCTGATATTAGCGTTTCCTGTACCTTTACATACGTATGTTTTGCCTACAACAGGTGTAAACACGCCTAACAAAAAGGGTACTGAAGCACTGTCATATTGATTTGTGCCATTAACAGTGATTGACTTATCATCATTCAAGGTTGCTGTTAAGTCGTTTCCTTCTCCAAGAATTATTTTTGTATTTAAAATATTTTTGCCAATCGTACCACCATAATCAGATAAAATATTGTTTTTATTGGTATTGATCTGAGCTACACCGGCTGATGTAATGCCGCTGTTCATTGCTGCAAGCTGTGCGTCTGTTGGTGTGAAGCCACTGCCTGAGCTGAATAATTCTTCTGCTGTCTTGCCTCTGTTGAACATTGAGAGATCATCAACAGCTAAGTCTGATTTGCCTGTCTGTGAATCATAAATGCTCATTGCATCACCTTCTTTCTGATTTTTATTATACTGTATGTATTGACAAATGTCAAGGTGTTTGTGTGAATTGGTTGAACCAATTTTATGATATGAAATTGGTTGACAATTTTGCTGCTGAATTGGTTGGACCAATTTGAAATGAGTTCAGTTGACCAATAAGTTGTTGAACCAATTTTTGATCACCGGCTGCTGCTCAATTGGTTGAACCAATTTTGCTGCTCGTTTGGGGTTTATACTGGTAGTTATATTTTGGAAAAATTATACTACCAATTAACCCCCTTTACACCCTGTTT
>JAGCKJ010000061.1 GCA_017647575.1 Bacteroidaceae bacterium
AACTGTTGAAACGTATCATGTTAGCAAATGCAAAAGAGGGTAGCGAAGCAAGTGTAGAAGAGAACTTTGAAAAGTGTTTGACAGAACTTACCTGGCATCTTATTCAGGAAAAACTTGTAGAGCAGAACTCTATCAAGGTAGAAGATGAGGATGTATTGAATCAGGCTCGCGAAGCTACAAAGGCTCAGTTTGCTCAGTACGCAATGATGAATATTCCTGATGAATTGCTTGATAACTATGCTAAAGAGATGTTGAAGAAGCGCGAAACTGTTGATGGTCTGGTGAACCGTGCTATTGAAACAAAACTGGCCGCAGCTATTAAGGAACAGGTAACACTGAAGAATGAAAATGTAACAGTAGAAGAGTTTAATAAACTGTTCGAACCTGCTACAGAAACAAAATAAATACAGATGATTATGAAAGATGAATTTCACAAATTTGCAGTAAAGCACGTTGGCTTGAACAGCCAGGTTTTGGATGATGTAATCAAGTCCCAGTCACAGCAGTATATGAATCCATATATATTGGAGGAACGCACTCTGAATGTGACTCAGATGGATGTATTCTCACGCCTGATGATGGATAGAATTATCTTCCTGGGTACAGAGATAAATGATTATACCGCTAATACCATTCAGGCTCAGCTGCTTTATCTGGATTCTGTGGATTCATCAAAAGATATATCTATATACATTAATTCACCAGGCGGTTCTGTAACATCAGGTTTGGGTATATATGATACAATGCAGTTTATCCAGAGTAATGTTACCACCATCTGTACCGGTATTGCTGCCAGTATGGCTGCAGTATTGTTGGTAGCCGGCCATGAAGGCAAACGTTTTGCTCTGCCTCATAGCAGGGTGATGATACATCAGCCATTGGGTGGTGTTCAGGGACAGGCCAGTGATATTGAGATTACAGCAAGAGAGATACAGAAGTATAAGAAAGAGTTATACACTATTATATCCGATCATTCCCATACTCCTTTTGATAAGGTTTGGGCAGATAGTGACAGAGATTACTGGATGACTGCTCAGGAAGCAAAAGAGTATGGAATGATAGATGCTGTTCTCTCTAAACGCGGTTGATAGATGGCAAAGAAAGAGAAAAGTACGCAGTGCAGCTTTTGCGGTCGATTTGAGTACGAAGTTGGTTTTATGATCGGTGGGCTGTTTGGCGCAATCTGTGATGATTGTGCCGGCAGGGCATACGAGATTGTAAAGGAGCAACAAACTACTACAGGTAAATCAGACTTTGAATTGAAGGACATACCAAAACCTAAACAGATTAAAGAGTTTCTGGATGAATATGTTATAGGTCAGGATATTGCCAAACGATATTTGTCTGTGGCTGTGTATAACCATTATAAACGCGTTGCAAGTAAAACAGACGATGTAGATATTGAAAAGAGCAATATCATTCTGGTCGGCAGAACAGGTACAGGTAAAACATTATTGGCTAAGACAATTGCCCGTCTGCTAAAAGTGCCGTTCACAATAGTAGATGCTACTGTTTTAACTGAAGCCGGTTATGTAGGCGAAGATATTGAGAGCATATTAACACGTCTGTTGCAGGTAGCTGACTATGATGTGGAGGCAGCTCAGAGGGGTATTGTCTTCATTGATGAGATAGATAAAATTGCGCGCAAGGGTGATAATCCATCTATTACTCGTGATGTAAGTGGCGAGGGAGTTCAGCAAGGATTGTTGAAATTACTGGAAGGTTCCGTTGTAAATGTTCCTCCACAGGGTGGACGTAAACATCCGGAACAGAAGTTTATTCAGGTAGATACAAAGAATATCCTGTTTATATGCGGTGGTGCATTCGATGGTATAGAAAGAAAGATTGCCAGCAGAATGAATACTCAGGTTGTTGGATTTGAGAATCAGCAGCAGCGCAGAAAGTTGGATTTGAACAATCTTTTGCAGTATATCTCTCCGCAGGATTTGAAGTCATTTGGTCTTATACCGGAAATAATAGGTCGTTTGCCTATCGTTTCATACTTGGAACCATTGGATAAAGAGGCTCTGCGTAAGATTCTGACAGAACCAAAGAATTCAATAGTGAATCAGTACGTTAAACTGTTTAGTCTGGACGGAGTTAAGCTGGTCTTTGATCCGGAAGTGCTGGACTTTATTGTCGATAAAGCTGTTGAATTCAAACTTGGAGCACGTGGTCTGAGATCTATAGTGGAGACAATTATGATGGATGCAATGTTTGAAACACCATCTACCAGAAAAAAGAATCTGCAGGTTACTTTGGAATATGCGGAAAAGCAGTTTTCAAGGAATCAAGGGACATTTTTGGAGGGTGTATAGAGAAAAAAACATATTTTTTGCATTTAGTCGGAATCATTAAGTTACTTTTTTAGAAAAAAGTTTGCAAGTTTGAATTACTTGTGTTTAACTTTGTTATTCAATCGCCTTAGATTGAATAGTTGGTTATATAGGTAATTATTGATATATGCAAGGGAAAGAAATTAACTTGGCAGAAGCGCTGAAAGTCCATTTTGGATTTGATACATTCAAAGGTGAACAAGAAGCTATTATACGCAATCTGTTGGCAGGGAACAACACGTTTGTACTGATGCCTACAGGCGGTGGCAAGTCATTATGCTATCAGTTGCCGGCTCTTTTAATGGAAGGTACGGCAATAGTGATATCTCCCTTGATAGCACTGATGAAGAATCAGGTGGATGCTATGCGAAATATGGGAGAAGAAGATGGGATTGCCCATTTTATAAATTCTTCTCTGAATAAGGCTGCAATTGATCAGGTTAAAGCCGACATATTGAGCGGCAAGACTAAGTTGCTGTATGTAGCTCCGGAATCACTTACAAAGGAAGAAAACATAGAGTTTCTTAAACAACTTAAGATTTCGTTTTACGCTGTAGATGAAGCGCACTGTATATCAGAGTGGGGACATGACTTCAGACCTGAATACAGGAAGATTAAGGATATGGTCAAGAATATAGGTACAGCACCTATAATTGCATTGACTGCTACAGCAACAAATAAGGTTAGAGACGATATAAAGAAGAATCTTGGAATCCAAAAAGCAAAAGATTTCACACTCTCTTTTAATCGTCCTAATTTGTACTATGAAGTGCGTCCAAAGACAAAGAACGTAGAAAAAGATATAATACGTTTCGTTAAGGCTAATGCAGGTAAATCCGGTATTATCTATTGTCTGTCAAGAAAGATGGTAGAGGATCTGGCAAGCATACTGCAGGCGAATGATATTCCGGCGCTTGCATATCATGCCGGTATGGAGGCTGCTACACGTTCGGCAGTGCAGGATGCTTTTATTATGGAAAAAGTAGATGTCATAGTGGCAACCATAGCATTTGGTATGGGAATAGATAAGCCGGATGTGAGATATGTAATTCACTATGATATACCAAAGAGTCTGGAAGGATACTATCAGGAGACCGGTCGTGCAGGCAGAGATGGTGGAGAAGGTCAGTGTATAGCCTTCTATCATTATAAAGATGTACAGAAACTTGAGAAATTCCTTGAAGGCAAGCCTTTGGCGGAACAGGATATTGGCAGACAGCTTCTGCAGGAGACAACTGCATATTGCGAGTCTTCTGTGTGCAGAAGAAAGATGCTGCTTCACTATTTTGGTGAAACATTTGAAGAGAAAAATTGTGGAAATTGTGATAACTGTTTGAATCCTAAGAAGCAGGTGGAAGCAAAAGAACTTTTAGAAACAGTGTTGGAAGCAATCCACGCTGTTAAAGAGAATTTTAAGTCGGATTATATTGTTGATTTGTTGATGGGTAAAGAGACTTCAACAATTCAGGATCATTGTCACGACGATTTAGAGGTGTTTGGTGCCGGTGCAGATGAATCGGACAAAACTTGGAATGCAGTAATACGTCAGGCACTTATTGCCGGATATATAGTAAAAGATGTAGAAAATTATGGCCTTTTGAAGATAACGAAGGCTGGTAAAGAGTTTATGGCTCATCCAAAATCGTTCCAGATTGTGGAAGACAACGATTTTGAGGAAGAAGAGGCAGAAGGCCCAATGAGAGGCGGCGGTTCATTCGCTGTAGATCCTGAGCTCTATTCAATGCTGAAAGATCTTAGAAAGAAACTTTCAAAACAGTTGGAACTGCCACCATACGTAATATTCCAGGACCCATCTTTGGAAGCTATGGCAACAACCTATCCTATAACAATGGAAGAATTGCAGAATATTACAGGTGTTGGTGCAGGCAAGGCAAAACGATATGGAGAAGAGTTTATCAATCTTATTAAGCGTCACGTAGAAGAGAATGAGATTGAGCGCCCTGAGGATATGCGTGTGCGTACCGTTGCAAACAAATCCAAACTTAAGGTAAGTATCATTCAGAGTATTGACAGAAAGGTTGCTCTCGATGATATCGCAGTAAGCAATGGTATAGAATTTGATGAATTGCTGTCAGAAATAGATACCATAGTATATTCAGGTACAAAGCTAAACATCGACTATTTTATTGAAAGTGTAATGGATGAAGACCGTGCTGAAGATATCTATGAATATTTCAAGGAGTCAGAAACAGATTCAATGGATGATGCAATTGATGAACTGGGCGATGAATATACAGAAGAGGAGATTCGTCTGGTACGCATCAAATTCATTTCAGAGATGGCCAATTAAATAGAAACAAAAACAAACAAATATACAATATGTCATTTATTACAGATAAGGTTGTAATGGACGGTTTAACATACGATGATGTACTGTTAATCCCAGCTTATTCAGAAGTGTTGCCAAGAACTGTTAAATTAACAACAAAGTTTTCACGCAATATTGAGTTGAAAATACCATTCGTAACTGCTGCCATGGATACAGTTACAGAATCAAAGATGGCTATAGCAATAGCACGCGAAGGTGGTATTGGCGTTATTCATAAGAATATGTCTATAGAGGAGCAGGCAAGACAGGTTGCAATAGTTAAGCGTGCGGAAAATGGTATGATTTTTGATCCTGTTACCATTAAACGCGGCTCTACTGTCAAGAATGCTCTGGATTTGATGGCTGAGTATCATATTGGTGGTATCCCTGTTGTAGATGATGAAAATCATCTGGTAGGTATAGTAACCAACCGTGATCTTCGCTTTGAAAGAGAGATGGGTAAATTTATAGATGATGTTATGACAAAAGAAAACATCATCACTACTCATCCTGGAACAGATATGGAGACTGCTTCTCAGATTTTACAGGAGAATAAGATTGAAAAACTGCCGGTAGTTGAAAATGGTAAACTGGTAGGTCTTATCACCTATAAGGATATCACTAAAGCAAAGGATAAACCAATGGCTTGCAAGGATAGCAAGGGTCGTTTGCGTGTAGCTGCCGGTGTTGGTGTTACAAACGACACATTGGAACGTATGCAGGCTTTAGTTGAGGCTGGAGCAGATGCAATAGTTATTGATACTGCACATGGTCATTCCAAGGGTGTAGTTGAGAAGTTGAAAGAGGCTAAGAAACGTTTCCCGGAAATTGATATAGTAGTAGGTAATATTGCTACAGGCGAAGCTGCAAAGATGCTGGTTGAGGCTGGTGCTGATGCTGTTAAGGTAGGTATTGGTCCGGGTTCAATCTGTACAACACGTGTAGTTGCCGGTGTAGGTGTACCACAGCTCTCTGCTGTATATGATGTAGCTAAGGCTCTGGAAGGCACAGGTGTTCCATTGATTGCAGATGGTGGCCTGCGTTATTCTGGCGATGTGGTTAAGGCTTTGGCTGCTGGTGGTTACAGCGTAATGATAGGTTCGTTGGTAGCTGGTACAGAAGAGGCTCCTGGTGATACAATTATCTTTAACGGACGTAAGTTTAAATCATATCGTGGCATGGGCTCTTTGGAGGCAATGGAGAATGGTTCAAAAGATCGTTATTTCCAGGCAGACCAGTGCGATGTCAAGAAATTGGTACCGGAAGGTATTGCAGCAAGAGTTCCTTACAAAGGCACTCTGTATGAAGTTATTTATCAGTTGGTAGGTGGATTACGTTCCGGTATGGGCTATTGCGGCGCCGCTAATATAGAGCAGCTTCATAACGCTAAATTTACACGTATAACAAATGCCGGTGTAGCAGAAAGCCATCCACATGATGTTGCTATTACCAGCGAAGCTCCAAACTATAGTCGTCACGAATAATTATTGAAAATGAAACGAACAGGAATACTTTTTCTCCTCTTGATACTCTCTGTGTCGCTATTTGCGAAGTTGTCAGAATCTGAATCGGCTATAATGAGCATAGACGGTAAGGAAGTTATGATTTCTGAGTTTGAATATTTCTTGAACAAAAACAGGAATTCGCAGGAACCATTGTCAAAGAAAGAGCTGAAGGAGTATTCTAATCTGTTTCTGAATTTCAAGCTCAAGGTTGCTGCAGCTGAACGTGCCGGTTTAGATACTACTGCTACTTTCATAGAGGAGTTTACATTGTATCGCAATATGCAGGCAGAAGAATATTTGGTAGATTCTGCATATCTGGAAAAATTGGCAAAAGAGACATTCGAAACTTCTGCCAGAGAAGTGGGCCCTGATGGCATTGTCAATCTGGAAATACTTACAATAGTACCGGAAGATGATTCCCAGGAGTCAACAGCAAAAGCAATGCATAAGATTGATTCACTATACAATCTGGTGAACAGTGGCGCGAATTTCAATGAAACAGCAGCAAGAAATTCTCAGGATGGTGCTGCCCGTAATGGCGGTATTGTGGGCTGGGTTTCTCGCAGTCAGGTTCCGGAATATATTGCGGAGAGAGCCTTTTCAATGCCAACCAATGTGATTTCTACTCCATTCCTGTGTGAAATGGGGTATATGATAATAAGAATAACTGAAAAGCAGAGCTTCGGTTCATTTGAAGAGCATCGTGCATCGATATACGAATGGATGGAGCGTGAAGGTTACAATTTGTTGGCAAAACGTGAAAAAGCTAAGAAAATTGCTGCTGAACGAGGATGGGAAGGACTATCTGATGACCAGGCAGTAGCTCGTGTTGATAGTATGCTGGAAGATATTTATCCTGAATTCAGACTGATTTCACAGGAATATTATGATGGACTTCTGATGTTTGAAATAAGCAACAACGAGGTTTGGCAGAAATCTACTCTTGATACATTGGGCTTAGAGAATTTCTTTGAAAAGAATAAGAAGAACTTTAAGTTTGAAAAACCACGTTTTAAGGGTATGCTCTTCTTCTGTAAATCGGAACAGGTATTTCATGATATAGTTGCAGCATTAGATGGTTGTGACGAAAGTGAAAGAGTATCAATAATTGCAGAATTCAACAAGGAAGAACAGAAAGTACGTATTTTGCGTGGCCCTATAGAAAAGGGTAAAAACAAATATGTAGATAGTGTAGTGTTCGGTGAAGGTGAATTTGAACTTCGCGAAGACTATCCTTATGTAGATATTATAGGAAAGGCTATAACCTATCCTGAAGAACTTTCAGATTCTTATGGTGATGTAGTAAATGCATATCAGGATTACCTGGAGGATAAATGGGTTAAAAAGCTGCATAGAGAAATTCCTTATAAGGTTAATAAAAAGGTCCTGAATTCAATAATTCATTGAATATATGAAATCCGGCAGCATTGGTAGAATAATTATCTGGCTAATGTCAGTAACTTTTGTTCTAGCTTCTTGTAGAAAAGCAGAAGGGGTGAATTATGCTCCGGGAAAGACTCCGTTAGTGGAATTGGACGGCAATGTGCTGTATGAAGAGGACCTGCAGCAGGTACTACCTCTCAATGTGTCAGAGACGGACAGTACAATATTTGCTGATCGTTACGTGGAAAATTGGATTTCAGAACAGATGTTCTATCAGAATGCTGAGCGTAATGTGCGTGATGACAAGAATATTGATGAACTGGTGGAAAATTATAGACGTTCATTGATTGTACATAAGTACCAGCAACGTCTAATAGAACAGAAGATAGAACAAGAGATTACAGAACAGGAGATTACAGATTTTTATCAGGAGAATATGAATCTCTTTGTATTGGAGGAACCAATACTGAAGGGGCTTTTTATAAAGTTACCACTCTCCTCTCCGAATCAGTCTAATATCAAAAGATTATATCGTCTGCAGGATGATGAATCGTATGATGAGATAGAAAAATATTGCATAATGTATGCTCCATACTATGAATTCTTCTATGACTATTGGCATTCTGTTTCTGATATAGAGATACTGTTGCCTGCTATGGAGGAACAACTGCAGGATTATTTAAAGGAACATAACTTTCTGGAAGTTAAAGATGATGAGTCGCTTTATCTTTTTAATGTGAGTGATTATCTCCCTAAAGGAAGTGTAGCTCCAATGGAACAGGTGGAAGATAGAATAAAGAGATTGATTATAAATAACAAAGAGGTTACTTATATCGGAAAAATAAAAAAAGATTTGTATAACGCAGCTATTGAAAACAATAGAGTAATTTTTCATAACAAGTGATGAAACAGAGATTATATAAGTATGTATTTATGGCCTTTGCACTTCTCCTTTTTATTAATGCTGAGGCACAGAATAATATTATAGATGAAGTAGTTTGGGTGGTAGGTGATGAGGCTATCTATAAATCGGAGGTAGAGGCGGCACGTCATGACGCACAGCTGCGTGGAGTAAAATGGGACGGCGATCCCTATAGTCTTATACCGGAAGAACTGGCCATAAGAAAACTATATCTGAATCAGGCTAAACTGGATAGTATATTCGTTTCTGCAGATGAAGTGAATCAGCAACTGGAAATGCGTTTGCAGGAGTTATCAGCGCAGAATGGTGGTATAGAAAAGATGCTTGAATATTACGGCCTTACCATGGCACAACTTAGAGAAAAATACTATGAAACTATTGAAACTGAACTTATAGTGTCAAGGGTACAAGCTAAGATAATAGAGAAAGTAAAGGTTACTCCTGCAGAGGTGAGAAGATATATTTCAAATATTCCTGAGGATGAAATACCTTACGTACCAACTCAGGTGGAAGTGCAGATTCTTACACAGGAACCAGAAATTCCACAAGAAGAGATTGAGGCTGTAAAAGAACGTTTGAGAGAGTTTACAGAAAGAATTCAATCTGGTGAAACACAGTTCTCAACATTGGCATTACTCTATTCACAGGATGCAGCATCTGCGCGTCGTGGTGGCGAGTGTGGCTTTATGGGGCGTGGAGAATTTGTTCCGGAATTTTCTGCAGTTGCATTTAATCTGACAGATCCTAATAAGGTTTCAAAGATTGTTGAAACAGAATATGGATTCCATATAATTCAGCTAAAGGAGCGTTTGGGCGATATGGTGAATGTTCGTCACATTTTGCTTAAGCCTGAGGTTCCGCAAGAGAGTATAGATGCGGCTATTGCCAGACTTGATTCTGTTGCAAACGATATTCGCAAGGGCGAATTTACCTTTGAAGATGCAGTACTCTATCTTTCTGCCGATAAAGATACCAGAAATAATAAAGGTTTGATGATGTATCATCCCGAAGGTCAGAATACATCAATATCTAAATTTGAGATGCAGCAGCTCCCTCAGGATGTGGCTAAAGCGGTAAATACCATGCATGTATCGGAGATTTCAGATCCGTTTGTAATGCAGTTGCAGAATGGTAAGACAGTTTGTGCAATAGTGAAACTGAAGAACCGTATTAATGGTCATAAGGCTACAATGGTCGATGATTATCAGATTCTTCAGCAGATGGTACTTATCAACAAACAGGAGAAAGCTATTGCTGAATGGGTAAAGAAACAGCAGAAAACTACCTACGTAAAGATTTCGGAAGGCTGGAACAAAGGTGGTTACAAATATCCGGGATGGGGTGAGCGTTAATGGAACTATTGATGAAACGGATATTCAGCAGTATATATTTTGTATTGGCACTTTTCACTCTGTTTTGTCAGAGTGTTGCAGCGCAAAGCATAGCGACTGAATCGGAAACTGAGGCGTCCGATACCACAGCCGCTGAAAAGTTTGTGTATCTGCTTAATGCTGATGAATTGCGTTATAGTGAATGGATCAATCCTGATGCACAGATTCTGGTCGGTAATGTGACGTTCAGACAGGACAGTATGTATATGTACTGTGACAGTGCACTGTTCTTTCAGAATGATAATTCGTTTAATGCTTATCATAATATCAGAGTAGAACAGGGTGATACACTCTTCTTGTATGGAGATTCGCTGTTTTACGATGGCAATACAAGGATTTTGAAAATTCGTGATAATGTACGTATTGAGAATACTACAATGGTGCTGCTGACAGATAGTCTGAACTATGAAAGAGATGCAGATTTAGGATATTTCTTTGCAGGCGGAACTTTACTTGATGAAAATAATACCCTTACATCTGATTATGGCCAATTTAATACGCAGACAAAATTGGCAACCTTCATAAAGGATGTATATCTGGAGAGTGAAGATTACAGTTTATCATCAGATACACTGATATATAATACAGACCTGCATACCGCATACTTTGTCTCTCCAACAGAGATTGTAAGTGAAGAGACAACAATACACACAGATCGCGGTAATTTTAATACAGATTTAAAAGAGGCTGTTCTGTTAGACCGTTCTGAGATTATTCAGCAGAATGGCGATCAGACTATGGTAGGTGACAGCGTTATTTTCAATGATGCAAAAGGCATGGCAGAAGCCTTTGGAAATGTGCAGATAAGAAACTATGCAGATAAACTTGATGTAGATGGTGAATATGCATATTTCAGCCAGGAAAATGATTCTGCTGTGATAACCGGCAATGCTCTGGCTATAGAATATTCTGCAGGTGACAGTTTGTATATACATGCAGATACCTTTAGATTGCTCTCTTTCTTTAACGAAAGTGGTGATACGCTTCTTTACAGAGAGATGCGTGCCTTTAATAAGGTTAAGGCCTATAGAACAGACATGCAGATGGTAGCAGATTCATTAGTATTCAGCTCATTGGATACATGTCTGACTCTGTATAAAGACCCTATAGTGTGGAGCGAAAATCAGCAGGTACTGGGCGAAAAGATTTTAGTTTACATGAATGACAGTACAATAGACTGGGCTCATGTAATAGGTCAGGCCCTCTTTGTACAACAGATAGACACCGTGCACTATAATCAGATAGCAGGCAGAGAGATGAAGGCTTACTTTAAGAATGGTGCCATAGAACGCACTGATGTTAGTGGTAATGTGTTGGTTATTTACTATCCCGAGGACGAAGATATGGAGATGATGGGCATGAACACTACAGAGGCCTCGCAGCTTTCAGCCTATTTTATGAATCAGGAGGTTTATAAGATTGTGATAAGAAATAAATCGAACGGAGTGATGTATCCAATGGATCAGCTGACCGATAAATTAATGTATCTTAATAATTTTAACTGGTTCAGTAACCTACGTCCGTTCTCGAGATACGATATCTTCTACTGGAGAGGTAAATCTGCAACTGAGCAATTGAAGTCTTCTCCTGTTATTGATATTCCATTACCAACGTTGAACAGAAAAAAAGATTGATTATGGGACTATTCACAATGCGTACTCCGCGAAAGTTCGAACATAAGTATATCTATTATGATGAACGAAAGGAGAAGTTGTCTAAGATAGAAGAGAAGGCAAAACGTGATTTGGGGATGTTGCCTGATGAACCATACAATCCGGAAGCTATACGTGGTAAGTTTGTTGAATCTACCAAACATCTGAAAAGAAAGAAAGAGTCTGGTGGTGCAAGCATATCTCCTAAAGTCTCTGTAGTACTTATTGTGGTTCTACTGTTGGTGCTCTATTATCTGATAAATGGTCATTGGTTCGGTCTATGAGCACTATTATCAGAATATTGCCACCCGATGTGGCGTCTCAGATAGCTGCAGGTGAAGTTGTGAACCGTCCATCTTCAGTTGTAAAAGAGTTGTTGGAAAATGCTGTTGACGCAGGAGCTACGCAGATTAAGATAGTAGTGGTTGATGCCGGGCGTACATCAATACAGATTATTGATAACGGAGCGGGTATGGGCAGTGAAGATGCAGTTACAGCGTTTCAGCGTCATGCTACATCGAAAATCAAGGAGTCGGACGATCTGTATTCACTATCAACCTTTGGCTTTCGTGGAGAAGCTCTGGCATCTATTGCAGCTGTAGCACAGGTGGAACTGCGCACACGCCGTCAGGAAGATGAAACCGGAACTCTTGTGGAAGCAGCTGCTTCAGAAATAGTAAATACCGAGACTATAACCTGTCCGGCAGGAAGTAATTTTATTGTAAAGAATCTCTTTTATAATGTTCCGGCCAGACGTAAATTCCTGAAGAGTAACCAGACAGAATTCGGTCATATTATGACTGAAGTAGAGAGGGTTGCCATAGTAAGACCAGATATAGCGTTGTCGCTCTTCCATCAGGGTGAAGAGGTGCTGTCTTTGCCGGTCTCATCTTTAAAACAACGTTTGGTCAACCTGTTCGGTAAAAAGATAAATCAGCAGTTGCTGCCTGTAGATGTGCAGACATCAGTACTTTCAATTACCGGTTTTGCAGGTAATCTGGATAGCGTGCGCAGAAAAGTCCAGGAGCAGTACTTTTTTGTAAATGGCAGATATATGAGACACCCCTATTTTCATAAGGCTGTGCAATCTGCTTACGAAGGAATGATTCAAGAGGGCTTTCAGGCTCCATATTTCCTGTTTTTTGAAGTTCCTGCAGATACTATAGATGTAAATATCCATCCTACAAAGACCGAGATTAAGTTTTCTGATGAGCAGGTACTGTGGAAAATAGTGGCATCGGCGGTTAAGGAGACTGTCGGCCGTTTTGAAAGTGCACCTATGATTGATTTTGATACGTCCGATATGCCCGATATTCCTGTTATGGATAATACCAGGCCGGCTGTACAACCAAAATTGAACTACGATACATCATATAACCCATTCAAAACATCACAAGCTATTCCAAAGAGTACAAATACATACAATTGGGAGAAACTTTATGAACAGAAAGAGAATTCTCTTCCTGACAGACCATTGGAGGATGAACTTTTTATTGCAGAAACAGTTCAACCTAAACAGAAAGTATTTCAGCATCGCAACAGGTATATAGTGGTATCTGCTGTAGAAGGCCTGCTGATAATTGACCAGCACAGAGCTCATATCCGTATTCTCTATGAAAAGTATCTGCGTGAAAGTGCTGAACAGGATATCGTGTCGCAGGGATTGCTGTTTCCGGAGATGTTTCAATTATCTCCTATTGATGCGCAATGGTACAGTGAACTGAAAGATAATTTTGCAGCAATGGGTTTTGATATCTCAGATATGGGACATGGGGCAATAGCCGTACAGGGCGTTCCTTATGGTCTGGAGAACCAGAATTATGAAACATTGATACTAGATATCCTTTCATCATACAGAGACGATACAGCATCACTTAAAGACGGACAACTAGACAGGATGGCTTTTGCTGTAGCTAAGAAGGCTGCTATAAAAAACGGAAAGAGCCTTTCTGATGATGAAATTCATGAGATTCTGGACAAACTGTTTGAAACTTCATGCCCGGGCAGAACTCCAGATGGTAAGGTTGTCTATATACAACAAACAGACGATCAAATAGACCGTCTGTTCTGAACTTATCTGTTTCGCTCCTGATCAATATGGGCGGAATCCAATAATCTTGCGGACTTCATTAAGTGTAGCTGCTGCACTTTCGCGTGCTTTTTCAGCTCCGGCTTTTGCAACCTTTGCCAGCAGATCTGTATTGCTTGAGAACTCTTTGATACGTTCTCTGATAGGATCTGTAGCAATTACTATGTCTTCTGCCAGCTGCTTTTTCAAATCGCCATAGCGTATTGAGCAGTCGTTCCATTTTTCATCAAAATATTGATATGTATCTTTTGATGAAACAATTTCCAGCAGAGTAAACAGGTTCTGTATTACATCCGGTTTTGTGCTGTTTGGTTCTGTTGGACCTCCATCTGTTACAGCCTTCATCACCTTTTTGCGTATAACTGCAGGCTCATCGCACAGATAGATACAGTTGCCTTCCGATTTACCCATCTTTCCTGAACCATCCAGTCCCGGAACTTTTAATCCACCCTCTTTTGCCAGTGAGAATGATTGTGGCTCTGGAAAGAAGTCAACATTGTACATCATATTGAAACGGCGACCGAATTTGCGTGCCATCTCCATATTCTGTTCTTGGTCTTTACCAACAGGCACTTTGTTTGCCTTATGTATAAGGATCTCTGCAGCCATAAGTGAAGGGTAGGTAAGCAGGCCTGCATTAACGTTGTCAGGCTGTTTGCGTGCCTTATCCTTAAATGAGGTTACTCGTTCCAGTTCACCCAGATATGCATTCATATTCAGGTAGAGGTAAAGTTCTATAACTTCTGGAACATCGCTCTGTACATATATGGTGGCTTTTTCAGGATCCAATCCGCAAGCCAGATATTCTGCCAATATAGTACGAACACTGTTCTGTATGTCGCCCGGTGTTGGATGCGTAGTTAGAGAATGCCAGTCTGCAATAAAGAAAAGGCATTTGTATGCTTCCTGAAGTTTAATAAAACTTGTTACTGCACCGTAATAATTACCTAAGTGTAGGTTTCCTGTAGGGCGTATGCCACTAAGTACTGTTTCCATATTTCTATCAAAAATGTATTATTTCGACTGCGAAGATACCATAAAAGAGCCATATTGAAAAAAAAGTTTGAAAAAAGTGCGAAAAAGTTTTTGAGATTTAAAAAAAGTCCTTACCTTTGCATCGCTTTACAAAAGCAAGGGCGTTTAGCTCAGCTGGTTCAGAGCATCTGCCTTACAAGCAGAGGGTCGGCGGTTCGAATCCGTCAACGCCCACAACAGAGGTCAAGCGAACAGAAGTTCGCTTGATTTTTTTTTATACATATCTATTGTAAAACTTCGGATATTGCGTTATCTCTGTCACTATATATAAAATAGTTAAAATGGCTGTAAAAAAATGCATTATAATGTGTATCTTAATACGGGATTTATTAAATTTGCAACGCTACTGAGAAGTAGATGAATTAGGTAAGTAAAGTATAAGAAGATTTATAGATAAAATCACGTGAGTATGAACGAATTAACATCGATATCTCCGATAGATGGAAGATATCGTAGCAAGACACACCAACTTGCAGATTATTTTTCAGAATTTGCTCTGATTCGTTACAGAGTAAGAGTAGAGGTAGAGTATTTTATAGCATTGTGTGAACTGCCTCTGCCACAGTTGGCTGCAATAGATAGTAAGGCATATCTATCTCTACGCAGTATCTGGCAAAATTTTTCAGAACAAGATGCAGCGCACATCAAAGAGATTGAGAGTGTAACAAATCATGATGTAAAGGCTGTAGAGTACTTCCTGAAAGAAGAGTTTGATAAGATTCCTGAACTGATAGACTATAAAGAGTTTATCCATTTTGGTCTGACTTCTCAAGATATAAATAATACATCTGTCCCTTTGTCAATAAAAGAGGCGATAGAAAATGTATATTGTCCTGCGCTTGAGAATATGGTATCCGTTTTGCGTTCTTATGCAGAACAGTGGGCTGATATTCCTATGTTGGCCAGAACACATGGACAGCCAGCGTCTCCAACACGTCTTGGTAAGGAGATTCAGGTGTTCGTATATAGAATGGAAGCGCAGATAAAGCAGCTTAAGGCTGTGCCAATGTCGGCTAAATTTGGTGGTGCTACAGGAAACTTCAACGCACATAATGTAGCATATCCATCAATAGACTGGAAAGCCTTTGGTGCTAAATTCCTGAAGGAGAAACTGGGACTGGAGCGCGAAGAATTCACTACTCAGATCAGTAACTATGATAATCTGGCTGCTCTGTTTGATGCAATGAAGCGTCTGAACACTATTCAGATTGACATGAACAGAGACTTCTGGCAGTATATTTCTATGGAATACTTCAAACAGAAGATTAAGGCCGGTGAAGTTGGTTCAAGTGCAATGCCTCATAAGGTAAATCCAATTGATTTTGAAAATGCTGAGGGTAATCTTGGTATAGCAAACGCAGTGTTAGAACATCTTGCAGCAAAGTTACCAATATCAAGACTGCAGCGTGACTTGACAGATTCAACTGTGTTGAGAAATGTTGGTGTACCATTTGGACACCAGATGATTGCTATAGCAAGTTCTGTTAAGGGCCTGGGTAAACTGCTTATAAATGAGGATAAAATTGCAGCCGATCTTGATGGTTGCTGGAGCGTAGTGGCTGAAGCTGTTCAGACAATACTTCGCAGAGAGGGCTACCCACATCCATATGAAGCTTTGAAGGCTTTGACCAGAACCAATAGTCTTATTACAAAGGATTCTATTATGGAATTTGTAGATGGACTGAATGTTTCAGATAGTGTAAAAGATGAATTGAAAAAGATCACACCAAGCAATTATTTTGGTGTTTAAAATAAAATCATACAAAATATTAACCACAATTGAGGCCGTGAGGCTGAATTAAAAAAAATGAATATGGATACAGAAAACGGAAACAAATTTTTTGCAGAAAACAGCTCAGAAGAAAATGGTAACCGCTACAGCAGATATGAGAATAGCGGTCGCAAAGATTATCAGGGTGATAGAAGAGAAGTGCGCCCACGTTTTGTAAGAGTAGATTACAACAACAGACCGCAGGGTAATCGTTATGAACGCGCGTCACAGGCTCAGGGTAATTCAGAGCAGAGATATGGTTCTCAGGAGAGAACTTACGGCGGTCAGCAGCGTTATCATGAGAGACCATCTTATAACCAGAACAGAGGTTATAATCAGGAACGTCAGTCTTATAATAATGGCGGCTATCAGAACAGAGGTTATGGCCAGAACAACTATGGTGGCCAGAATAATTATGGCGGTCAGCGCCCATATAATCAGAATGCTCAGCCACGTTTCTATCGTGAACGTGTGCAGGGACAGAATGGTGAACAGCAGGAAGGCGGCTATCAGCGTCCATATCGTCCACGTGTAAATGACGGTGGATACAGACAGAATCAGTATGGACAGAACAGATCATATAACAATAATAATGGCGGTTTTAAGAAACCTGTTCAGAAAAAGGCAGTAAGCAATAAAAAACGTATAGAATACAGCGATGTATTCCATGATCCAAATGAAGATATACGTTTGAACAAGTACCTGGCAAATGCCGGCGTATGTTCACGTCGTGAAGCAGATGACTTCATAAAGGCAGGTGTTGTTAAGGTAAATGGTCAGACTGTAACAGAATTGGGTACAAAAGTCAAGAGAGGCGACAATGTGCTGTTCCACGATCAGCTGGTGAACATTGAACGCAAGATTTACATCCTTTTGAATAAACCAAAGGATTGTGTAACTACAGTAGATGATCCTCAGGAGCGCAAGACTGTAATGGATTACATCAAGGGAGCATGCAAGGAACGTGTATATCCTGTAGGTCGTCTGGATAGAAATACAACAGGTGTTCTGTTGCTTACAAACGATGGTGAAATGGCTACACGTTTAACACATCCAAAGTTCCTGAAGAAGAAGATCTATCATGTTCGTCTTGATAAGAATGTATCTGCAGAGGATATGCAGGCATTGCTTGATGGTGTAAATATAGGCGACGGAGGACCAGCACGTGCTGATGAAGTAAGCTATGTAAATGATGATAAATCACAGGTGGGAATTGAGATCCATTCTGGAAGAAATCGTGTGGTTAGGCGTATGTTTGATGCACTTGGCTACCGTGTTACAAAGCTGGACCGTGTACAGTTTGCAGGTCTTACAAAGAAGAGATTGCGCAGAGGTGACTGGCGCTTCCTAACAGAAAAAGAGGTGAATATGCTGCGTATGGGTTCATACGAGTAAAAACTGATATTGAAATGGATTTAAAGAGAACTAAAGTTATAGATCTACTGAAACGTACCGATTTTGGTGCAGAGGTTTTGGTAAAGGGATGGGTTCGTACACGTCGTGGCAGTAAGGCAGTTAGTTTTATTGCTTTGAATGACGGATCAACAATAAAGAATGTTCAGGTAGTTGCCGATCTGGAAAAGTTTGATGATGAACTGATGAAGCAGATTACTACCGGCGCTTGTATCAGCGTTAAGGGAACAATGGTTGAAAGTATAGGTTCAGGTCAGGCTGTAGAGGTTCAGGCTAATGAAATAGAACTTCTGGGTCCTTGTCCTTCTGATTATCCTATGCAGAAGAAGGGACAGTCTTTTGAATATATGCGTCAGCATGCACACATGCGTCTGCGTACCAATACATTCGGTGCTGTATTCCGCATACGTCATAATATGGCATACGCTGTACATAAGTTCTTCCATGATAAGGGATTCTTCTACTTCCATACACCACTGATAACTGCTTCCGATTGTGAAGGTGCAGGACAGATGTTCCAGGTAACAACTCTGGATCTGAATCGCGTAGCAAAGAGTGGTGAAGTTGATTATTCAGAAGATTTCTTTGGCAAACCAGCAAATCTGACCGTTTCAGGACAGTTGGAAGGTGAACTTGCTGCAACAGCATTGGGTGCTATCTATACATTTGGCCCAACATTCCGTGCAGAAAATTCAAACACTCCTCGCCATCTTGCAGAGTTCTGGATGATAGAACCGGAAATTGCGTTCTATGATATAAATGACAACATGGATTTGGCAGAGGAATTCATTAAGTATTGTGTTAAGTGGGCTTTGGATAATTGTCGTGATGATCTGGAGTTCCTGAACAATATGATTGATAAGGAACTTATAGCTCGTCTGGAATCAGTAATCAGTACAGATTTTGTTCGTTTGGAATATACTGAAGGTATTAAGATTCTTGAAAAGGCAGTTGCTGACGGACATAAGTTTGAATATCCAATATTCTGGGGCGCTGATCTGGCTTCGGAACATGAACGTTATCTGGTTGAAAACCACTTTAAGCGTCCGGTTATACTTACAGGTTATCCTAAGGATATCAAGGCTTTCTATATGAAACAGAATGAAGATGGAAAGACTGTACGTGCAATGGACGTTCTTTTCCCAAAGATTGGAGAAATTATTGGTGGTTCAGAGCGTGAAGAGAACTATGATAAACTGATGAAACGTATTGAAGAGCTGAATATCCCGATGAAGGATATGTGGTGGTATCTGGATACAAGAAAGTTCGGAAGCTGCCCTCATAGCGGATTCGGATTGGGCTTTGAAAGATTACTATTGTTCGTAACAGGTATGCAGAACATTCGCGATGTTATACCTTTCCCACGAACACCAAGAACTGCGGAATTCTAATTATTAACTTAAACAAAATATTATGTCAGGAATGAAACATCCAAAAGGGTTGTATCTGTTATTTGCAACAGAAATGTGGGAGCGTTTCAGTTATTATGGAATGCGAGCACTTTTAGTGTTGTATTTAACTCAGCAGCTTATTAATGGTGGTCTTGGATTCACCGAAGAGAATGCTACTTTGTTATATGGTCTGTTTACCGGTTGTGTATATATAACTCCGCTTATTGGTGGTTGGTTGTCAGACAACTATCTTGGTCAGCGTAAGGCTATTACCATTGGTGGTATAACTATGATGCTTGGACAGTTCTGCTTGGCTTCAGCAGCCACTCCATTCTGTCTGTACACAGGTTTGATATTGCTTATTCTGGGTAATGGTTTCTTTAAACCAAATATCTCTGTACTGGTAGGCGATCTGTATGAACCAAACGATCCTAGAAAGGATTCTGCATTTACCATCTTCTATATGGGTATCAATGTTGGTGCTTTCTTTGCTCCATTGGTTTGCGGATTCTTAGGTGAACATTATGGCTATCGTCTTGGTTTCCTTGTTGCCGGTATAGGTATGCTCATTGGTCAGATTCTGTTCAATACATTGGGTCAGAGATTCTTGGGCGATATAGGTAAGTATCCTGTATCAAAGAATAAGGAGACAGGTAAATCTGATGCTCTTACAAAAGAGGAAAAGGACAGAAGCTGGGTTATCATTATTATGGTGCTGTTCTGTGTATTCTTCTGGGCAGGTTTTGAACAGGCAGGAAGCTCAATGACACTATACACAGACAAGTATATCAACAGAAATGTATTCGGATTTGAAATTCCTACTTCATGGTTCCAGTCAGTAAACCCAATGTTTATTGTTCTTTTTGCTCCTGTATTCTCAATGATGTGGGCTTGGTTGAACAGAAAGGGTAAAGAGCCTTCAGTACCTATGAAGATGGGTATGGGTATGATTTTGCTTGGTGTTGGTTTTGTTCTGATGGTACTTGCATGTCTGCAGCGTGGCGGTAACAATCCTGATGAAGCAGTTAAAGCTAATCTCCTGTTCCTGGTTGGTGCTTACATGCTACACACATTCGGTGAATTGTGTCTGTCGCCAATCGGTCTGTCAATGGTAACAAAACTATCTCCTGTTAAACTTGCATCACTCATGATGGGTGTTTGGTTTATGAGTAGTTTCGTGGCTAACATTGCAGGTGGATTTATTGCATCTTATGCTTCAAGAATGGGTGCTATGAGTATATTCGTAGTTATTGCAATACTAAGTATCGTTTTAGGTTTGCTACTTATGTCGCTTAACAAGTGGCTTGTTAAGAAATCTCACGGTAAACTATAATAGCTAAGCCGTATATAATATAAGGTGGTCCGGCATTCGCATAAGTGTGTATGTCGGACCATTTCTAAAACCAGTATTAAAGAATGGGAAGAAACAAGTTCTCAAAACGTGAGATAGATATTATAGGAAAACTGCTGAGCAGAAAAATGTCGGGCAATCGTTATCAGCAGAAGATGGTCAGACACACTTTGCGTACGGTTTTTGATTTCAATATTTCCGATTTCAATGTCCAGGGTAAGGCTTACGGTCCAGCCGATTTGCAGGAGAGTGTACGCAAGGGGCATATTCAGATTCTGGACGATGCTACAATTGAGGCAATGAAACAGCGTTATGCTGAAAAGAAGAGACGTGATGAAGAGTTGCGTCAGGCTGAAGCTGTTGCAGCCGGCGAAGTTGTAGATTGGCAGGAGGTGCTAAAGCAGTGGGAAGCAGAAAACGGTCCTGTAGAACAGGAGTAATGTTAAACTGCTTATTTGCTGAGTGAATGATTTTTAAAATTATTTTTCACTTTATTTTGCAGATTTAGAACAAAATAGTACCTTTGCAAGCCGATTATTATCAATCTTTGAGATAAAAGATTAATTATTAGCGTGTTAAACCCCCAAGTGCGGAAATTAAGAGTAGCGTATCTTGATGGACAAGCGGTAGGGAGTTCCCTTTTTCATTGTGAAATGAGAGGTTGCGTTCAGGGATTATTAAAAATTTAACAAACGATTTAAAGTTACAAAATGAATACTTTAAGTTACAAAACAATTTCGGCCAACAAGGCTACCGTTAATAAGGAATGGATTGTAGTTGATGCTACAGACCAGGTCCTAGGACGCTTTGCCGCTAAGGTTGCCAAACTGTTGCGCGGTAAATACAAACCAAACTTTACTCCACACGTAGATTGTGGTGACAACGTTATTGTTATCAATGCCGATAAGGTAGTGCTGACAGGTAAGAAATGGACTGACAGAGTATATTTGCGTTATACCGGTTATCCAGGTGGTCAGCGTGAAATTACACCTGCACAGATGATGCAGAAACCTAACGGTGCAGAGAAATTAATGAAGAAAGTAGTAAAGGGTATGTTGCCAAAGACAAAACTTGGAGATCACCTTCTTGGTAATCTTTACGTTTATGATGGTGCTGAGCATCCACATCAGGCACAGACTCCTAAAACTATAGATATCAACTCACTTAGCTAATTTAGAAGAGAATGGAAGTAATCAATGCATTAGGCCGTCGTAAACGCGCCATCGCACGTGTCTTCGTTACAGAAGGAACAGGTAAGATTACCATCAACAAGAGAGATCTGACAGTATATTTCCCTTCATCACTGCTTCAGTATGTTGTTCTCCAGCCTCTGAAGAAGCTTGA
>JAGCKJ010000062.1 GCA_017647575.1 Bacteroidaceae bacterium
ATCGGCTACTTTATATGGTAATGTTGAATACAAGTTTTCCATTCCTTATATATATTATTTATGTATGTTGCGAAATTAGTGTAAACTGACGGAATATCAAAAAAAATGGAGCCAATCCATTTTGGTTGGCCCCACACTTTTTCCTCAAGAGAGTCTTACTTACGAAGACCTAAAGCCTTAACGATAGCACGGTAACGCTCGATATCACGATCCTTAAGATAGTTAAGGAGAGCGCGACGCTTACCTACAAGCTGTGTTAGTGACTTCTCTGTGCTATAATCCTTACGGTGCTTCTTGAGATGCTCCGTCAAATGGGAAATACGGTATGAGAACAAGGCAATCTGAGCTTCTGGTGAGCCAGTATCCGTGTTAGACTTTCCGTATTGTCCAAAGATTTCTTGTTTTTTCTCTTTGTCTAAATACATTTTCTACAGTTTTTTAATGAAAATTTCGTTTAGCGGGCGCAAAGTTATCTCTTCTTTTTGAATATGCAATGAATTTCTTGATTTTTTCGTGTAACTTTGCAGCCCGAAGCTGAAAAGTGATGCAGAAGTTTGCCAGCTCTTTCAGCAATATGACCAAAAAAGATGAATATTAGGAACATTGCAATTATTGCGCACGTTGACCACGGTAAGACTACCTTAGTGGACAAAATGTTAATGGCAGGTAATCTTTTCAGAGATAACCAGTCAAAGGGTGAATTGATGCTTGACAACAACGATCTGGAGAGAGAGCGTGGTATTACCATTCTATCAAAGAACGTATCCATTACTTATAAGGATACAAAGATTAACATTATTGACACTCCGGGTCACTCCGACTTTGGAGGCGAAGTGGAACGTGTTCTGAATATGGCAGACGGATGTATTCTGCTTGTCGATGCGTTTGAAGGCCCAATGCCTCAGACCCGTTTTGTACTACAGAAAGCATTACAGATTGGATTGAAGCCAATAGTTGTTGTTAACAAGGTGGACAAACCAAACTGCCGCCCGGAAGAGGTTTATGAAATGGTATTTGACCTGATGTTCGCATTGGACGCTACAGAAGATCAGCTTGATTTCCCTGTACTGTATGGTTCTGCCAAGCAGGCATGGATGAGCGAAGACTGGAAAAAACCTACAAACAACATATTGCCTTTGCTGGACGCAATTGTAAAGTATATCCCTGAACCAAAAAAGCAGGAGGGTTCACTACAGATGCTTATTACATCATTGGATTACTCTTCCTACACCGGAAGAATTGCTGTAGGCCGTATAAATCGCGGAGAACTGACAGAAGGAATGATGTGTACCCTTGCTCACAGAGATGGTTCTATGGCTAAAGTCAAGATTAAGGAACTTCATGTCTTTGAAGGCATGGGCCAGAAAAAGGTAGAAAAGGTGGTTGCAGGCGATTTGTGCGCCATTGTAGGACTGGAAAAATTTGAGATTGGCGATACTATCTGCGATTTGGAGAATCCGGATCCACTGCCACCAATTGCCATAGACGAACCTACCATGAGCATGATGTTTACCATCAACGATTCTCCTTTCTTTGGTAAAGAGGGCAAATATGTAACATCAAGACACATTCAGGAACGTCTTGATTTAGAGCTTGACAAGAACCTGGCTCTGCGTGTTCGCCGCACTGAAGAGGATGGCAAATGGGTAGTTTCAGGACGTGGTGTGCTACACCTATCCATTCTTATTGAAACCATGCGCCGCGAAGGTTATGAACTTCAGGTAGGCCAGCCACAGGTTATTATGAAGGAGATTGATGGAGTTACCTGCGAACCTATTGAAGAGCTGACCATCAGTGTTCCGGAAGAGTTCAGCAGCAAGATGATTGACCTGGCCACCAAGCGCAAGGGTGAAATGACCTCTATGGAGACTCAGGGCGACCGAGTAATCATTGTATTCGATATTCCATCACGTGGTATTATAGGTTTGAGAACCAATGTACTGACTGCATCGCAGGGCGAAGCAATTATGGCACATCGCTTTAAGGAGTATCAGCCATACAAGGGCGATATTGAGCGCCGTACAAATGGTTCAATGGTTGCAATGGAGACAGGTACAGCCTTTGCATACGCTATAGACAAACTACAGGACAGAGGTAAGTTCTTTATAAACCCGCAGGATCAGGTTTATGCCGGTCAGGTGGTTGGTGAACACGTTCACGAAAGAGATCTGGTAATCAATGTTACCAAGAGCAAGCAGCTTACCAATATGCGTGCCAGCGGTTCTGACGACAAGGCACATATCGCTCCACCGGTGATTTTCTCACTTGAAGAGGCTCTGGAATACATCAAGACCGATGAATACGTAGAGGTTACTCCAAAGAGCATGCGTCTGCGCAAGATCATTCTGAACGAAAACGACAGAAAGAAGGCAGCAAAATAATTGTTCAAAGGATGAAACGTTATACCTCCATAATCAAGATATTGTTTTTCTGTCTGGCGCTTGTGTCGTGTAACAGACAGAAGAACATCTTTACGCTGGAAGGCACCATAGAGAATGGTTCCAGCGATTCCATAATTGTGGTAGGTTTCGATTACCGTTTTAACCGTGCTGATACTATCAGACCGGTAAATGGAGAATTTACATATAAGATTCAGGTGGACACTATTACTCCACTGCTACTGTTTCATACAGACGGAACAAGAGATATCGTCTTTGCTGAAAAGGATATTACATCTACTTTAATCAAAACAGACAGCACTGAATATTCCATTATTTCCGGTGGTGTAACCAACAACGAGCTTACAGAGTTCCGTATCAGCACCGCAAATGATACTATAGCTGACGATATTTATGCCAAAATTGACACATTCGTAACTAAGGATCCATTTTCTGAGGCCATTCCATATCTGATATACGAATATATGGTTGTTCGGAACAACGCAACAGCATCCCGAATCAATTCGGTTATAGACAAGATGAGCGGTCTTTTACAGGATCATCAGTTTATACTGGATTTAACCACAAACCTCAGAAAGAAGGGAGGAACTTCCAATTTCCTTTCCAGAGTTGCTGTCTCTGACACAGCAAACAATAAAATACAGATTACAGATATTAGCAACAGAGGTTATCAGGTTGTGTATGTCTGGGCGTCATGGCACGAACAGAGCAGAAAAGCAAGACGTGAAATTGCATCATTGCCGGATAGTTTTCCACGCAAAGAACTCAGGATGACTCCGGTTTCCCTGGATACAAATTTTGAAAGATGGAAAAAGGCTACAGAACAAGACAGTATAGGTTTACAGGATTACAATGACAATCTTTGCTGGAACAGCCGCCTGATTACCACAACAGGTATATATAAGATTCCTGCATATCTGCTGTTATCATCACAGGAGACCATTCTGGGAGTCTCTTTTACAAAGGAAGATCTGATTAAACTGATTAAGGATAAGGTTCCTGATACCATTAAGGAAAAATAAAACAGTAAAAACATAATTATGAAACATAATCTTATTTACCATGTTAATAAAAGTCTTTGGAGCAGCTGTTCAAGGAATAGATGCTTATGTTATCACAATCGAAGTTAGTACATCAAGAGGTATTAAATTTTTTCTGGTAGGACTGCCTGACGTTGCTGTCAGGGAGAGCCATGAACGTATAGTCTCTGCCCTGCAGGTTAACGGATACAAATTTCCTACAAGCCAGATTATTGTAAATATGGCACCTGCTGATATTCGCAAGGAGGGTGCTGCTTACGATTTGCCTCTGGCAGTTGGAATTATGACAGGTGCAGAGATCATTAAGCCCACTCATCTGACCGAATACATCATTATGGGCGAACTGAGCCTGGATGGTGGTTTGCAACCTATTAAAGGGGCACTCTCAATGGCTATAAAGGCTAAAGAGGAGGGGTTTAAAGGGGTTATACTGCCATATCAGAATGCAGCCGAAGCAGCTGTGGTAGATGGCATAGATGTTTATGGCGTAAAAAATCTGCGGGAGGTTGTAACACTTTTGAATGACGCAGAGAATGCTATCGAACCATTTCCCCACAATTACGGTTGTCAGAATGATTCCGGAAATTTTATGGGATGCGACTTTTCTGATGTTAAAGGACAGGAAGCTGTAAAACGTGCCCTTGAAGTAGCTGCTGCAGGTGGCCACAATATCATCATGATAGGCCCACCTGGAAGCGGTAAATCTATGATGGCCAGAACATTACCTACCATTCTGCCACCACTTTCCCTTTCGGAGAGTCTGGAAACCACCAGAATACATTCCGTAGCAGGATATACAGGACAGGGTGTGTCACTTATCAGGAACAGACCTTTCAGACATCCGCACCACACTATTTCAAACATAGCACTTACAGGTGGCGGAATAAATGCCCAGCCCGGTGAAATATCACTGGCACATAACGGAATACTCTTTTTAGATGAACTTCCGCACTTTTCAAAATGCGCACTTGAGGTACTCAGACAACCTCTGGAAGAGAGGAACATAGTTATAGCCAGAGCAAAATACACGGTAGAATACCCTGCATCGTTTATGCTGGTAGCCTCTATGAACCCCTGCCCCTGCGGTTACTACAACCACCCGACCAAGGCTTGTCAATGCACCCCATTGGGAATAGAACGATACCTGAACAAAATTTCGGGGCCACTGATGGACCGTTTTGATCTGCATTGTGAAATTCAGCCTGTAAGTTTTGAAGATATGAGTTCTAAAAACAAAGGCGAACCAAGCAGCAAAATCAGAGAGAGAGTGATACGCGCCAGAGCCGTTCAAAGCGCAAGATTTGCCGATGAAAAGGGCGTTTATTGCAATGCGCAGATGGATTCAGGCATGTTAAGCAGATATGTCAAAGCCGAACCTGCAAGCATCAATATATTAGGACAGGCCATGAAGCGGCTGAACCTTTCGGCACGCGCATACGACAGGATATTGAAGGTATCCAGAACAATAGCCGATATGGATAATTCAGAGAGCATAAAACCGCATCATATAGCGGAAGCTATAAGTTATAGAAGTCTTGATAGAGAAAATTGGGGCAACTAAAGCAAATCTCTGAATATAAAGATGTAACTTTGCAATCCATAGTGTGAAATTTTAAAACAAAAAGATAAATATGAAAGATTACAAAAGGATTCTGGTTACATCTGCATTGCCATACGCAAATGGTCCTCTGCATATAGGACATTTGGCTGGCGCATATATACCTGCAGATATTTACGTTCGTTATCAACGTCTGAAATCAATCCCTGTTATGTTCATTGGTGGATCAGATGAACATGGTGTGCCTATTACCATCAGAGCAAAGAAGGAGGGTATTACACCAAAGGATGTTATTGACAGATATCACTATCAGATAAAAGAGACATTCCAGAAGATGGGTGTATCTTACGATATCTACGGACGAACCAGTTCTGACATTCATCATAAGTTTGCTGCCGATTTCTTCCGCAAGCTGTATGACACAGGCAAATTCATTCAGAAGAGCAGCGAACAGTACTATGACGAAGAGGCCAAGATGTTCCTGGCTGACAGATATATTACAGGTGAGTGCCCACACTGCCATCACGACAAAGCATACGGTGACCAGTGCGAAAAGTGCGGTACAGCCCTTTCACCAACAGAGCTTATTAACCCTACAAGTACTGTAAGCGGAAGCAAGCCTGTAATGAAGGAGACCACACACTGGTATCTGCCACTGGAACAGTATCAGGAGTGGTTACAGGAGTGGATTCTTGAAGGACACAAGGAGTGGCGTCCAAACGTATATGGTCAGTGCAAGAGCTGGCTTGATATGGGACTTCAGCCACGTGCCGTAAGCCGTGACCTGGACTGGGGTATCCCTGTACCGGTAGAGGGTGCAGAAGGCAAGGTACTATACGTATGGTTCGATGCTCCTATAGGCTATATAAGCAACACCAAGGAGTTCTGCGATGCACATCCTGAACGTGGCACATGGGAACAGTGGTGGAAGGACGAAGATACACGTCTAGTACACTTTATCGGCAAGGATAACATTGTATTCCACTGTATAGTATTCCCATCAATGCTGAAAGCTGATGGCAGCTATATTCTGCCTGACAATGTACCAAGCAACGAATTCCTGAATCTGGAAGACGATAAGATTTCTACATCCAGAAACTGGGCTGTTTGGGTACACGAATATCTGGAAGATTTCCCTGGCAAGGCAGATGTACTGCGCTATGTACTTACTGCAAATGCTCCTGAAACTAAGGATAACAACTTTACATGGAAGGATTTTCAGGCACGTAACAACAACGAACTTGTAGCCGTTTACGGAAACTTTGTAAATCGCGCACTTGTTCTTACACAGAAGTATTTTGACAGCGTAGTTCCTGCAGCAGGTGAACTGACAGATTATGACAAAGCAACTCTGCAGGAATTTGCAGGCGTTCAGCAGCAACTTGAATCACTGCTTGAGAACTTCAAGTTCCGCGATGCACAGAAGGAGGCTATGAACCTGGCGCGTATTGGTAACAAATATCTGGCAGATACAGAGCCATGGAAGCTTGCTAAAACCGATATGGCACGCGTAGAGACCATTCTGAACATAGCACTGCAGCTGGTTGCAAATCTGTCTATAGCATTTGAACCATTCCTGCCATTCAGCAGCGAAAAACTGCGTAATATGATTGGTCTGGAGGGCTGTGACTGGAACCAGTTGGGCAGCATTGAACTGCTAAAGGCAGGTCATCAGTTAGGCAAGGCAGAACTGTTGTTTGAAAAGATTGAAGACGAAGCTATTGAGGCACAGGTTCAGAAACTTCTGGATACAAAGAAGGCTAACGAAGAGGCAGAAGCAAAAGCACAGCCTGCAAATCCAATACTTCCAAACATCGAATTCCCTGATTTTGAGAAACTTGATATAAGAGTTGGTACAGTACTGGAGTGCCAGAAAGTTCCTAAGGCTGATAAACTGTTGCAGTTTAAGATAGACGATGGTTTGGGTGGTCGTACCATTCTTTCAGGTATAGCACAGTACTACAAACCGGAAGATCTGGTAGGCAAACAGGTATGTTTCATTGCAAACCTTGCTCCAAGAAAGATTCGCGGCATAGAGAGCCAGGGTATGATCCTGAGCGCACTTAATGCAGACGGAACACTTGCTGTTACTACCGTAGAGAAGCCTGTTAACCCTGGTAGCGAAGTACGTTAATAGAGACTATATGAAGAATGTTGCAGTAATATTAGCAGCTGGTTCAGGTTCAAGAACGGGACTGGATATTCCCAAGCAGTTTCTTATGCTTGCGGGCAAATATGTGCTGGAACATTCCGTAGATACCTTCTGTGCCCACCCAATGATTGACGAAGTTACTATAGTGGTTTCGGAAGCATATCTTGAGAGGGTACAAAATCTGGCAGGTGAGCGTAACTGGAGAAAGGTAAAGCATATTGTTGCCGGTGGAAAAGAGCGTTATCACTCAACACTGGCAGCAGTTGAAGCTTACAAAGATGAACCCGACTGCAACATGCTGATTCACGATGCAGCACGCCCGCTTGTTACAACAGATATAATTACAAAAACCATAGAGGCAATGGATAGCTACATGGCAGTAGATGTAGCTATCCCTGTTGCCGATACCATTGTTGAGACCCCCGATGGCGGAAAGACGATGGACACTGTCTTAAACAGATCAAAGCTATACGCTGAACAGACTCCGCAGGCTTTCAGACGTTCTGTACTGGAAGAGGTTTATGATATTGCTCTTAAAGACCCGCACTTTACATCTACCGACGACTGTGGCACAGTTATAAAATATATGCCCCAGGTACCTGTTGGTATAGTACCCGGGAGCACATCAAACATCAAGCTCACCTTTGCAAGCGATATTCCTATGATAGAGTGGTTACTCTCTAACAGAAAGAGATAACACTACCCTTTTACACAATTCTTTCTGCATCTTATTACTGCCACTACAATCATGGCAAGTATTGACGCATACATTATTCCCACAAATATCAATGATAAGGTATCGCCTTTGCGTACACTGTCAGGGCGGAATTCAAAACGTATATCGTGATTTCCGGCAGGAATGTTGACAGCACGCAGCAGATAGTTCACACGGAAAATATCAACCGGTTCGTTATCGATATATGCCTTCCAGCCATACGGATAGTAGATTTCTGAGAATACTGCTGTTCCTGCTTTGGTTGAAGCCGATTTGTAGGTAAGCACATCGGGAGCATAAGATGTAAGAGCTATCTGTGCATCATCGCCCTGAACAGGGATAAAGTTCTGCACATAACCTGCAAATTCCTTATCCAGTACCGCAGTGGTTTTAAGGTTGATAGAACCAAGTGCAGCACACTCCTGATTGGCATTTTCTGCAACCAGCAGAGTATCTACAAACCAGGCATTACCCATTGCGTATGGATTGCGTTGAGGCACTGCCTTACCTTCGTCATCGGCCACTATAAAGTATTTGGCATTCAGCATACTAATAACATCCATATCCATCTTTGAGAGATATTGATCTATAATATCCTGATAACGACGCAGTTTTGCAGCGCTGTATCCGCCTATTGATTTAAGATAATATGATGTACGTGCATCATTGAATGTACTTGTAGTAAGATTCAGCACTCTGAAATGAGGATCCTTATCAGACAAAATTGCCTGTTCGTATGGTTTCATTGCAAATGCATTCTGATTCTGTTTTGCAGTTACAAAGTTACTGTCATTCAGGAAGCGCTTGTTTACCGGCCACATATCTGCCACAACAAGTACGCCTAAAACAGCAATCATCCAGCTCTTTTTGATAAGATTATTGGCATAGAGCCATATTGTAGCCGCTGATAATAATATAAACAGGAACGAACGGAAAGAATCACTGCGGAACATAATGGCACGCTCTTCTATGATAGCTGAATATGCCCAACCAGGCAACTGAGCTGAGAGATTTGCATCGTATGAGGATGTAAATGAGAAGAGTGATTTGCCAAACAGAGCAAAAATCAGACAGAGACCGCCGGTTATACCTGCAGATATATAGAGGTTCTTGTTTATATCGGCCTTACTGATAGTTCCATCCATTATCTGTTTCACAGCAAGGAAACCAAGCAGTGGAACGGTAACTTCTGCCACAATCAGGATGGATGACACCGAACGGAACTTGCTATACATTGGGAACCATTCAAAGAAGAATTCTGTAAGCCACAACCAGTTCTTACCCCATGCCAGAGCAAAAGAGAAGAATGTTGCCACAAGCAGTGCCCACTTATATGGTCCTTTTACAATCAGCAAACCAAGTACAAAAAGGAAGCAGACTATAGCACCTGCATAAACCGAGCCTACGGTAAACGGCTGTTCACCCCAATAGGTAGGAGCAGACTGGCAGAATGCCTTTGCATCGGCTTTTGATACACCATTCTTTACCAGAGTTTCGTATAGATGGGAATCGGTACCAACATCGTAACCGGAAGCTGTTCCCATGAATCCCGGTATCATAAATGTGAGAGATTCATCTATACCGTAGCTCCAGTCTGTAGCGTATTTTATGTCCAATCCATCGCTGTTTTTATCGTTTTCATTACTCTGTACCAGATCTGAATGGCCACCTCGCATTGTCTCAGTTACATATTCACTGTTAGCAAAGATATTGGCCATACCTGTACCCATACCTACTACAACAGAACCTGCAAAGATGAGCGTACCAAGCAGAAGTTCCTTAAACTTTTTCTCCTTTATATGGATAAACAGTTCAGCACAGTACAGCACACCTATAAGCATAAAGATGTAATATGCCATCTGCGGGTGTGGAGAAAAGCCCACCGATACAAATATCATGGTCAGAGCTGCACCCAGGGCATATTTTTTACGGAAGATCAGGAAGAAACCACCTACTACTACCGACATAAGCGGAATACTCCATGCCTTTGTGGCATGACCTGCCGCCTCTATAATAAAGAAATAAGATGAAAAACCTATAGCCAATGCACCCACTATGCTAAGCCACTTATCTACCTTGAATGAACGCAATAGTGCAAAGAAACAGCAGAAATACATCAGGAAGACCAGATGCAGATGCTTTGCTGACGGATGAAACAGTTTGTTCAGAGGTTTCATCAGAGTAGCAGACGCATATCGGCCACCGCCTATCTGATAGTTAGGCATACCACTGAACATAGAACCTGTCCACCAAGTATTGTTTCCCGGCTCTTTATTGTATTGCACACTCTCACGTACTGCTGCAGTTGCATTCACTGTATCGCCGGCATACACCACTTTACCCTGAAATTCAGGTGCACAATAAACACAGGCTATCACTGCAAAAATAGCTAACGCCACAATGTATGGCAAGCTCTTGGAAAATATCTTATTCTTGTTCATATCCACCGGATGTATAAAATTCGAATGCGAAAATACATTTTTTAAAGCAAACTTTTGTTATAAGTAGCTCTATTTGTTATTTTTGCTATCAAAGTTGCTGTATTTTTATGAAAATAGTTGTTTTAGGCACTGCATGGCCATATAGAGGAGGTATTGCTCTCTTTAACGAAAGGCTGGCAAGAGAATTTCAAAAAGAGGGTGACGATGTAATTACATACACCTTTACCCTGCAGTATCCGTCATTTCTGTTCCCCGGCAAGACTCAGTATTCTGAAGAGCCTGCGCCGCAGGATATGAATATAGTCAGAAAGGTAAGTTCAGTTAATCCGTTCAACTGGATAAAGGTGGGACGCGAACTTAAAAAGCTGGCTCCGGACCTTATTGTGATAGGTTTCTGGCTACCGTTCATGGCCCCATGTCTGGGCACTATTGCACGCATTGCAGGAAAGAATGGCAAAACAAAAGTGGTATCGGTAGTACACAATATCATTCCGCACGAACACCGTATAGGCGACAAGATGTTTGCATCCTATTTCTGTAAATCTGTGGATGGTTTCGTTGCCATGTCAGATTCCGTACTGAATGACCTTACCCGGTTTGACAATGTTAAGCCACGCGTATTCTGCCGTCATCCACTGTATGACAATTTTGGTCAGCATGTGGAGCGCAGCAACGCTTTAGCAGAATTAGGATTGGACAGTAACTACAGATACATGCTCTTCTTTGGACTTATCAGAGACTACAAAGGGCTGGATATAATGCTGAAAGCATACGCTGACAGCCGTCTGCGCCAGATGGGTGTTAAACTGATTGTGGCAGGTGAATTCTACAACAATGCAGAGAAATATTTTGAACTGGAAAAGGAGCTTGGACTGGAGGGCGAAGTTATTTGGCACAGGGAGTTTGTGCCTGACAGCAGGGTACGTTACTACTTTGGAGCTGCCGACATAATAGTACAGCCATACAAATCGGCTACACAGAGTGGCGTAACACAGATTGCCTACCATTTTGAGAAGCCTATGATTGTTACCAACGTAGGCGGTCTGGCAGAGATTGTTCCCGACGGCAAGGCCGGTTATGTGGTTGAACCTGATGAAAAACAGATAGCCGATGCCATTGTTGATTTCTTTGGCAACAACAGACAGAACGAATTCAATGAGGGACTTCTGTTTGAAAAGAAAAAATATGCGTGGTCCAATATGACACGTTCAGTAAAAAAGGCTGCCGAATAAGCAGCCTTTTATTATACTATTCAACCAGTTCGTAATCCATCTGCTTACGTTCCAGATTGCACTTTGAAACCTGCACTCTGACAGGATCGCCCAATCGGTAGGTTCGCTTGGTCTTTCTGCCGACTATTCGGTAGTTCTTTTCATCGAACTCAAAATAATCGCCTGCAAGTGAACGGATAGGAATCATACCTTCGCACTTGTTTTCAACTATTTCGGCATAGAGACCCCATTCTGTAACACCGCTTATGACAGCATCATACACCTGTCCCATACGGTCTGCCATATATTCCACCTGTTTATACTTGATGCTGGCGCGTTCTGCCTGTTCTGCAAGCTGTTCCATGTGTGAACAGTGTTCGCAGTTCTCTTCACATTTAGCCTTCATTACACTGCGACCACCTGATAGGTATCGGGTAAGCAGACGATGCACCATCAGATCGGGGTAACGACGTATAGGCGATGTAAAATGTGTGTAGTAATCGAATGCCAGACCATAGTGACCAATATTATCGGTAGTGTAAATAGCCTTCTGCATAGAACGTATGGATACTATCTCTACCAAATTCTGCTCTTTTTTACCCTTTACATCGGCCAGAAGCTTATTCATGGATTTAGCCACATCGACATTGCTTCCTGTTGTCTTTATCCTGTAACCGAACTTCTCTACAAACTGCTGCAGATTTGATAATCTGTCAGGATCCGGCACATCGTGAACACGATATACAAAGGTCTTTGGATTTCTGTCCTGTTTCTTTCCTATGTATTCTGCCACACTGCGGTTTGCAAGCAACATAAACTCTTCTATCAGCTGATTGGCATCCTTTGATTCCTTGAAATAGACACTCATGGGATGTCCCTTTTCATCTATATCGAAACGAACCTCTACCCTGTCAAAGCCCAGAGCGCCATCAACAAATCGTTTTTCGCGCAGGATTTTTGCCAGAGCATCCAGCTTCAGAATCTGCGGAGTATATTCATCACCCGGCAACGATTCGTTACCACCCTGCTGGAAACGTTCTATTATGGCCTGAGCCTCTTCGTATGTATAACGACGATTACTGCGTATTACAGTACGTGCTATTCTGTACTTTCTTACCACAGCAGCATCGGTCATCTCAAAGATTACGGAATATGCCAGTTTATCTTCGTCGGGACGCAACGAACAGAGGTTGTTGCAGAGATTTTCAGGCAACATAGGTATGGTTCTGTCAACCAGATAGATTGATGTAGCACGTTTGAACGCCTCTTTATCTATGGCTGTACCCTCTTCTACGTAATGGCTTACATCGGCTATATGAACACCAATTTCCCACAGTCCCTTGCCTATTTCGCGTATGGAAAGCGCATCGTCAAAGTCCTTTGCATCACGCGGGTCTATGGTAAAGGTTATCACATCTCTGAAATCTTCCCTCTCTGAAAGTGTATATTCAGGAATTTCTGCCGGAATAGCATTGGCAGCCTGTTCCAGATGTTCCGGATAGCTGTATGGCAGACCATATTCCGCAAGTATGGCGTGCATTTCTGCTTCGTTTTCGCCCGAAGCACCCAGTACATCTACAATCTTGCCTATTGGACTGCGACCTGCTTCGGTTGGCCACTCTACCACCTTTACTATAACCTTATCGCCATTATGCAGCTTTTTAACGGTATTGTAGGGTACTAAAATATCCTTATCGGAACGGTCAGGAGTAACTACAAAAGCACAATCATTCATCTTCTGAAGAGTGCCTACAAAGTTCTCTTTTGCACGTTTCAGAATTTCAAGAACTTCGCCTTCCGGACCGGAGAGCGGAGCCTTTGCATACTGCACTATCTTTACTCTGTCACCGTTGGTTGCTCCCATGGAGTTACGCTCTGCAATAAATACATTGCAACTACCGTCATCGGGGATAAAGTAATTTTTGCCCCCTGCCCTGCGCTGAAGAACGCCCTCCATAAATTTATCCTTCTGTGCTAACTGGAAACGACCATTAACCTCTTTAAGGAAGCCTACATCAACCAAATCCAAAACCAGTTCAAGACAAATGTTTCTCATTGGGTGCGTTTTAAGACGCAGTTCTTCATACAGATTTTTTACACTTAACGAACTATCCTGATTGTTTCTGAAGTAGTCCATCAACTGCTCCATCATATATTTGCGGTTCATCTTTACACCGCCCTTATAAGATCTGCCCATAGTATTTTCACTTTAACGTTTAAAATCTCCTACGAAGATATATAAAAACAAAATAAATGGTATAAAACGAATCATAAATTATAAAAACAGAGTAATTTCGCTTCCGTTATGAAGATTCTGATAACCGGAGCAAATGGATTTATAGGCAGTTTTCTGGTAGAAGAGGGGCTGCAGAGAGGGTTTGACGTGTGGGCAGCTGTCAGACCCGGCAGCAATTGTAAATATTTAAACGATGAGAGGATAAACTTTCTGCAGTTAGACTACACGTCAGAAAAGAACCTGACAGCCACGCTTACTGAACATAAAAACAGATATGGCGCCTTTGACACGGTTATCCATACAGCTGGAGTAACCAAAAGCCACAACAAGAAGGGGTTTGAAGAGGGCAATTATGCCATAACGGAACGATTGGTCTGTGCTTTACGCAATGCAGATATGCTTCCAAAACAATTCATCTATATGAGTACATTGGGAACATACGGAGCGGTTCACGAAAAAGAGCCTTTTGATACTATAAAAGAGAACGATATTCAAGTACCTGCAACCAACTACGGAAAGAGTAAACTTAAAACTGAGATATACCTGAAGAGTGTTCCCGGTCTTAACTATGTTATTTTCCGCCCCACAGGTGTATATGGCCCACGCGATAAAGATTACTACCTGATGGCAAAAAGCATAAAATACCGTTTCAACTTTATTTCCGGCATAAAGAAACAGAGCATCACCTTTATATATGTAAAGGATCTGGTTAAGGCAATATATGCATCCATAGAGAAGAAGGTAAAGAACCGCTGCTATTTTGTAAGCGATGGAAACCAATATAGCAGTACAGAGTTTGGTAATCTTATAGCTGCGGAATTTGGTTACAAATGGATAATTAACCTAAAATGCCCACTACCATTGGTATGGATAATATGCCACACATTGGGTGGAGTAGCTGCACTGTTTGGCAAAACTTTTACGCTGAACAGGGACAAATACCATATAGTGGCACAGAGAAACTGGCTGTGCGATATAACAGCGCTGCAACAGGAGCTGGATTTTACCCCCGACTACCCACTACAGCGTGGTGTAACAGAGACCGTAGAATGGTACAAATCCAACGGCTGGCTTTAACACTACACACATCGAATTTCAAAATCTGCTGAATATAAAAACTTTGAAAAAAATTTGGTGGAATAAAAATATTGTTTCACCTTTGCAGTGTATTAGTGATGTAGTACACTCAAAAAGTAAAAATAACAATGATAAAAATTGAAGATTTAAGTTTCAGTTATGGAAACTATGAAGTTTTGAAAGGCATATCTTTCAAAATGGAAGAGGGCAAAATTTATGGCCTTTTAGGAGAAAACGGAGTGGGAAAAACCACACTCCTTACTTTGATTGCAGGTTTAAAAGCACCACAAATCGGTTCTATTTTAGTTGACGGCAAAAAACCGTATGACAGACAACCCTCATTTCTTGAAAACATTTTCTATCTGCCCGATGTGGTTGCACCCGTGCGCTACAAAGCTATAGATTTTGCAAAAGATCGTGGCAAGTTCTGGAGTAAGTTTAGTCTGGACCGTTTTAATCAGATTATGCAGCTGCTTGAAAACGATCCGCAGCGCCGTATGGATAAAATGTCATTGGGACAACTTAAAAAGACATATATCAGTTTTGCGCTTGCCTGCAACTGTAAATATCTGATTATGGACGAACCTACCAATGGACTTGATATTCCGTCTAAAGCACAGTTCAGAAAGGCACTGACCAAATTTACATCAGAAGATAGCACCATTCTTATATCTACTCACCAGGTTAGAGATTTGGAGAACATTATAGATCCTATTATCATATTAGATAAACAAGATGTGCTTTTAAATGCTTCTATTCAGGAAATTACTGAAAAACTCTATTTTGACTATTCAACAGAAGTAGTTCCGGATGCTCTCTATGCAGAGATGATTCCGGGTGGAGCTATTCAGGTAAGAGTGAATGAAGAGGGTTTGGAAAGTAAAGTAAATATTGAGGCACTTTTCAATGCTGTACATTTGCATAAAGACGTAGTTAAGAATATGTTTAACAAGAAATAATATAGCAACTATGAAGAACGATATATTTGATTTTAAAAGATTCGGTAACTATTTTGTTACAGACATTAAGAATGCCATAGCAAACTACGGATGGTCTATGATTATACTAATCTTTCTCGGTCTGATTTCATTTATTCTAGTAGGACTTGTAAATACAATATTTGCATACAATTGGGAAGATATATTGAATGGAGGAAGCATAGAATGGGTTCATGCTAACGTAGGAAGTAGAATTGGCTCAATGGTGGGTGCAGCAACTATTTTAATTTTTACTGCATCAGCCAAATGTTATGGTGGATTGACCGATAAAAATATAGGTAGCGATTTTCTTTTACTGCCGGCATCAAGATTAGAGAAGTTTATCTCTATGATTCTGATGTGTTGCTTTGTAATACCTATTGTATTTATAATGGGTTATTTACTTATAGATTGTTTGATATGTATGGTTTGTCCTGAAACCGGTAATTCAATAATATCAGAAGTAACATCTGCATTAAATTTAATATTGGTAGAGGGAGATGTACCGGTAGAACTAATCGATAGAATAAAATGGACTTCAGCAATTGATGATACTTGGATGATATTCCTATTCTTCTTATTAGGAGCATTAGTATTTAAAAAATCAAAAGCAAGTAAAACATTCTTAGTTGGTGTTGCAATTACAATGTTTACTAGCATTGTTTTATTTATATTGCTAATGCCACAAATAGATAAAATAGATACATATTATTACTATAATGCATCTGGACAGACTGATGAAGAATTAGAAATAGTTGCACTGAATATTTTCGATAAAATGATGCTTTTCGATACCATCTTCGATATAACAATAAATGCTCTGTTGCTAACAGGTATTTGGTTTAAACTGAAAACGTTAAAGCATTAGTCCCAAAAGTACCTTTATTATAAATTGGATAAACTGAATAAGTATTGTAATTATGGATTTTAATCAGAACAAACCAATATATCTTCAGATTGTGGATAACATATCTGAACGAATACTTGCAGGAGAACTTCTGCCTGAAGACCGCATTCAGTCTGTCAGGGATTTGGGAAGCGATTTGGGTGTGAATCCAAATACGGTTATGCGCAGCTACGAAAAACTTACCGCAGATGGTATAATCTACAACAAGCGTGGCATAGGTTACTATGTTTCTGCAGATGCCAAAGAGATAGTATTACAGAAGATGCGTGAAGAGTTTCTTAGTAAAGAGTTACCACAGTTTATTAAAAGAGCAAAGATTCTTAAGATAGACCTTGCCAAATATCTGGAATAACTCTAACTAGAATAGATAATCAATTCAGAACAGGTCGGTCAGATACGACCTGTCTCTTTCATAAATTGCTCATAGAGTTCATCCCTGTTCCGGATAAACGATTTCGCCTGATCCGATTCGGGATTCAATATTTTATGTTCCATCATCTGTCTTAGTTTGACAGCTTGGTGGAACCTATTTTTTTCATTATCGGCTAAAGCCCACTCTATAAAGCGATCAAAGATATAATCCACAGCCTGTTTTGAAGGATGAACCATATCTTCTGCATAGAAACGATAATCGCGCAGTTCATCCATCACTATTTCATACGATGGAAAATAGTGTGCATTTGCATACTTCTCAACAAGTTGCTGAACGGCAAGTAACAGAGTTGATTTACTTATCTGGTTTTGATGTAACCCATCAGCTATATGACGTATTGGACTTACAGTGAAGATCCATTGTCTGTCAGGATTTGCATTGACATATTGCGAAAGTGCATCCACCACATTATCTACAGTCAGAATAGAGCGAGTAAACTGTGATGGCGGCAGTTTATGACAGTTAGATACCACCATACCAGTTTCATTATGTCTATAAACATAGGCTGTTCCCAAAGTTACTATCACCCAACCCTGACGATAGAAAAAGTCCGATGAATTGGCCAGTTTCTGATTTGCGTTGCTTAAAAATGCTTCGGGCGATTCTTTGGTAAAACTGCCATGATGATGAAAAGAACAATAGCCTGCAGGAGTCTTTATGACATCCTGTTCCACAAAACTGCAACCATAGCTGTTGATACCATACCCCTCCATCAAACCTAAAGCATTCGATATTGAAAGCGGATTAAAGAGCACCCCAAAAGGATTTACCATTGTATCAAAATAACAATTCTCCAGCCTTTTGCCTATCTCATCAGCAAAACAGGATCCCATACAGAGTATGGAATCCTTATATGTTAAAGTAAGCTCTTTACGCGGTATATCAACAGTTGTCTGCAGTTTCATTACTTTACTATTCCTTTATAAATTGATGAAACCTCCTTATAGCTTTCCAGATTACCTATATCATAGCGACTGCCTGGCATCTCCATTGCATATACAGTAGTTTGTGTAGCAAGCCATGCTATAAAACTACCCGGTGCATCCACACCGCAACCTGACTCTATAGCCTGTGGTATTCGCTGAGCATCGGCTTTTGTATAGAAATAGAATGGAGGACAGCACCAGTGAGATTTTGGCTCTGCCGGTTTCTCCTCCATAGATATAATTCTGTCATCTGCATCTATCTCCACTATTCCACACTTCTTTAGTTTGGCTTCGGATGCTTCGTAATAACGCATTATTGCAGATGTCGCCTTGCTGTCAGCATACTTTATAAAATGAGTTAGGCTGAAATCAAGCACATTATCGCCTGCTATAACCAGCATATCGTCGTCCAGCTGTAAAGAATCAATTGCAAACTGAATGTCACGAACAGCACCCAGACGGGTTTCGTTTGTTTCGGTACCATCATCAACTACAGAAATCTTTTCTGAACGTGATGAAGCCCACTCTTCAAAGTGATGCGCAAATTTATGGTTTGAAATTACTACATATTCATCAACCAGACCGGCACCTGCTATATCATCCACCAGCCAGTCAAGTATACTCTTTTCGCCCACCTTCAGAAGTGGTTTCGGGAAGTTCTCAGTTAATGGATATAATCTTGTGGCATAACCAGCCGCCAATATCAGACACTTCATAATATCAATAAATTAAAGATACATTACACCATCTGCACTCTGACAGAAATATGAAGAGTATTTTCCCTCCAGTTCCGGGAATGCCTTCAGATATTCTCTTGTCACCTGCTCTTCTATCTGCTCTCTGTACGCAGGATCAATCAGAGCCATACAGCAACCCTTAAAGCCTGCTCCACTGAAACGACCGCCATATATACCATCGGTACGGGTCATGATTTCATACAGAGTCTTCAATTCCGGTGAACCTGTCTCCCAGTTGTAGATTGAAGAGTTACCACTTTCAAAGCTTAGACGGCCATACTCTTCAATATCACCTCTGCGCCATGCTTCAGCACCTGCCACTACACGTTCCTGCTCTGTGTACCAGTGTTCGGCCCTGCGACGCCAGTTTTCAGGCAATCTGTCCTTATATTCATCATAAATATTTCGTGGAACATCCCTGAAGAATGTCTCGCTGAATTTTCCATACTCCATGCCTGAATATGCCATAAGCGCGTATGCCGCACTTCTGCACTCATCCACACGCATATTGAACTTACTGCCTGCCAGTGTTCTCTCCACTCCGCTAAAGAAGATAGCAATCTGATATGGTTTCATTGATGGAGCAGTTGGAATCAGTTCATAGCTGTCATCCTTTGTATCCAGATACAGAAGATGATCCTTCTTTGAATAGACTTCACAACTCTGGTCCAGTTTACCGCTGCTTACGCCCACATATTTGTTTTCTGAACCCATAGCCATCATAATCATCTCAATAGGAGAAAGATTGATGCCATTAACCTTACACAAAGCTGACAGATATACAATAGATACTGCTGCAGACGATGACAAACCACCAATAGGCAGAGTTCCCTCAATCACGCCGCAAAGGCCGTATGACAGTGTATATTTTTGTGACAATTCAATTGTAACGCCACGCAGATAGTCTGCCCAGTCATTACACTTTACATCGGATATTTCACGAATATGGAACTGGGAACGCTTATCAAACTGCAGTGATGCCAATTCTATAACACCATTCTGTTTTCTGCTATATGCCAGATGAATACCCTTGTCTATTGCCAGACCGGTGATTCTTCCTAACTGGTGGTCAACATGAGCTCCTATAGGGCATATTCTGTATGGACAGAATGCCACTTCTTCCGGACTTTTTTTATAAATCTCTTCAAATTTCTCTACGCACTTCATATCTCGATGTTTTTTATTCTTCAAAACCATTTGGATTATTCTTCTGCCAGTTCCAGCTGTCACGACACATCTCTTCTATGCCGAATTCAGCTTTCCAGCCCAGTTCACGGTACGCCTTATCAGGATTGCTGTAACAGGTTGCAATATCACCCGGACGACGAGGCTGAATCTTGTAAGGTACCTTAACACCATTCACCTTTTCAAAGGCATTCACAACATCCAGCACAGAATATCCCTGTCCTGTACCCAGATTGTAAAGGCCCAATCCGCATCCGTTCTGAATAGCCTGCAATGCCTTAACATGTCCGCGAGCCAGATCCACCACATGTATATAGTCACGTACACCGGTACCATCATGAGTATCGTAATCATTTCCAAAAACGCCCAATTCATCGCGTTTTCCTACTGCTACCTGAGTAATATACGGCATCAGATTATTAGGAATTCCATTTGGATTTTCGCCTATCAGACCGCTTTTATGGGCACCTATAGGATTAAAGTATCTGAGCAATACCACATTCCAGCTGTTGTCGGCCTTCTGCATATCGGTAAGAACCTGTTCAAGCATACTCTTGGTCCAACCGTAAGGATTGGTACATTCACCTTTTGGGCAATCTTCCGTAATAGGAATTATTGCAGGTGTACCATATACAGTTGCGCTTGATGAGAAGATAATGTTCTTACAGTTATATCTGCGCAATACATCTACCAGTACAAGAGTACCGTTAATGTTATTTTCATAGTACTCCAAAGGTTTTGATACAGATTCACCTACAGCCTTCAGACCGGCAAAATGTATGCAGGCATCACACTGATGTTTCTGCATAACCTGCTCCAGCCCTGCCTTATCGCGTATATCTACCTGATAAAAAGGTATCTCTGTACCGATAATCTGAGCCACACGCTTCAAGCTCTCCCTGCTTGAATTGGATAGATTATCTACAACTACTGCAGTATGACCTGCAGTGTAAAGTTCAATCAATGTATGCGAGCCTATATAGCCTGCACCGCCTGTTACCAATATGTTCATATCAATTCTTGGAAATTAACTATAGTTAGGAGCAAATTTACTAAAAACTTAACTGAAAATAAGTAACTTTGTAGCAAAATTAATTGATATGCAGCATAAAGGGCATCATTCACATACAGCAGAAAATATTGGCATTGTGTTCTGGCTAAATCTAGCATTCACCATAATAGCTCTTATCTGTGGTTTTGTGCTGAACAGCAATGCTATCAAGTCAGAATCAATACACAATCTTGGCTGTACATTTACCATTGGTTCGGCATGGTATTTTCAATATCTTTCAAATAAAAAGAATCTGGATTCCTTCAGCTTTGGAATGGGACGTATTCCTCTGCTAGGAGCTATTGTATCTGCTATAGTATTATCTACAAGTTCTGTTTTAGTTTTGCTTGGTAGTGTTGCTACAATAGAGCATGGTCACTCTCACAGTGATATTACTGCTGAAGGTATGATATGGCTCTCTCTTCTGGGAGTTGCTATAAAAGGCTATGCAGCATATAAAACCAAAAACGCATCGGGCGAAAACGAAAGACTTGTATCACTACACATGCTGGCTGATACAATGGGATGGATAGCCATACTTGCTACAGGAATAGTCCTTCTGTTTGTTGAAGCACCCCTATTGGATTCTGCACTATCCATAGCCATATCCGTATATATTCTGGTTAATGTTGTAAGAAGTCTGATAAACACATTCAGCATACTACTAGACAGGGTTCCTGCAGGTATTTCTGTTGCCGATGTCAAAGAAAAACTCTCATCCATAAACAATGTAAAGGAGATTAATGATATTAAGATCTGGAGTCTGGATGGAGAAGAACACTCTGCAATAGTGAAGATTACACCAGTTATGTACGGCGAAGAGGAGAACAAAAAAATCAGACAGGAAATATCCGATTACCTGTCTGAATATAATATTACAAGAATATACCTCGATATTGCCGAATAGATTACTTCACCTTTTCTATATATGAGAGAGGAATCTCCATTCTGGCAGTTCCCAGCAATCCCAGACTGAGAGCAACACATTTTGTACCGCTTACTTCTATCAGTTCCAGTTCACAATCGGTCAAAGGACCACATACAACCCTAACCTTTTCACCCGGTTCAAACTGAGCAGGATCTACTACAACCGACAGAGTTTCATAATCAACCATTCTGCGGAACTTATCCATCTGATCATCCCTGATAACGACAGGAGTATGTTCAGAGCGGTCCATCATATAACTTTTCAGATCATATATCTCCTGAAGAATAGAGATACGCTCAGAAGGTTTACAGCGAATAAAAATATAGCGGGGCATTATCATTACATTTACAGTTTTGACCCTGTCGCTCCACTGCTTCTTCTTTTTTTGCATCGGCAGATAATACTCTACTCTAAGCTTTTCCAGTTTTTCAGCCACCTTCACTTCATGACAATACTGAACATATCCCACAAACCAATGTTTAGTGGAATAGTATGTCTCGCAAACCCCGGCTTCTTCTATTGGAACCAATCTCTTGGGAATAAGGCTCTCTTTTTTCTCCATAACAGGCCTAGCCTTATTTATTTATCGTAGATTTCAAATCTTGAGTTCTTTGATTTAAATTCCGGTACTATATCCTTCATCAGGCAGACCATATCCGGAATATAAACATCTACAGCCAGTTTTTCCAACCTCTCAAACAGAGCATTTATCTCATCATAATCGTGTTCACGCACACGAGCCACTCTGATTCTGTCATGAGAAGTAGGATCTGTATTTTCAGTGGTTGACAGCACCTCTTCATACAGCTTTTCACCCGGACGCAATCCTGTAAATACAATTTGAATATCCTTATCCGGAACAAAGCCTGCCAATTCAATCATTCTTCTGGCCAGATCTACAATCTTGACCGGTGTACCCATATCAAATACTACAATCTGATTTCCAGTAGATATTGTAGCAGCCTCCATTACAAGACGGCAGGCCTCAGGTATAGTCATAAAGAATCTGTTAATCTTAGGATCTGTAACTGTTACAGGACCTCCTGATTCAATCTGTTTTCTGAAACGAGGTATAACAGAACCATTTGAACCAAGTACATTTCCGAATCTGGTTGTTACAAATTTGGTGTTACCCTTAACCTTTCCTGACGCAACTGCCAGTCCCAATGACTGCACATAAATTTCAGCCAGACGTTTGGTACAACCCATAATGTTGGTTGGATTTACAGCCTTATCTGTACTTACCATAACCATCATCTTTACATCATATTCCAGACATTTATTGGCCACATTCTTTGAACCAATAACATTTACATGAACAGCTTCACAAGGATTCTCCTCCATCAGAGGCACATGTTTATAGGCTGCTGCATGGAAGACTACAGATGGATGGTGTTCACGGAATACGAAATCAAGTCTGTCAAGACTGCGTACATCACCTATAATAGGAACAAAGTCCAGTTGTGGACATGTATCTTCCAGTTCCAGTCTGATGTTGTGCATAGGTGTTTCAGCATTATCAAACATAATCAGCTTCTCCACATCCAGTTTTGCCAGCTGTCTGCAAAGTTCCGAACCAATGGAACCAGCCGCACCTGTAACCATAACCACCTTACCGGAGAACATCTCCTTTATTTTGTCAATGGAGATCTCTATTTCAGGACGTCCTAAAAGATCTTCAATCTTAATCTCTCTGACTCTGTAGTGCAATAGATTGTTACCCTCTACTTCATTGATATTAGGTACAACTAGAATCTTGATATTCAAGGTTGTAGCCATCTGTATAAGATTATCCTGTTCTGACTGGGCATCGGCATCTGTTGTAAACAAGATACCATTAATACCCAAATCTACTGCCAGTTCATTAAGTTCCTCTTCTGTATGTGCGTGGTAAACCTTGAAGTTTGAAATTCTGAGACGTTTGTCAGAAGAATCCGGACTTATAAAACCCACAATATCATAGTGTGTTGAATCAAATAATCTGGTAATAACTGCTATTGATTTTTCATGAGTGCCATATACCAATATGCGTTTTCTGTTAAGACGCTCTCTGACTTTTGATTTAAACAGGTCATAAGCAACTATCATTGAAAGACGTACAGCTATCAGCAATACAAATGTAAAAATAGCGTCCAGTAACATCAGCCATAGAATATCAGTCAATGGAGTTGGTTCTACAATAAATACAATCAAGCCCTGCATGATCTCCGCCAGACATACAGTTGTAACCAACCTAGCCAGGTCTCTCATTGTGGAGTGACGAATTATGATTCTGTAACTTCTGATGATTACTGATGAGACCGCAAACAAGAATCCGCTCGCTATGCTCCACTGCAGTATAATGACAGGTGTAATAGCAGCACCCTGCTCTGTTCCACTTGCAGCCAGTATCATAAGGAATGATGCTACTGCAGAAAGAACAACGTCCAATACAAACACTACTCTGGTATTCAAATACTGAGATACCATTTTACTACATTTCTTGATAAAACCTTCTTTCACGACACTACAATATTGACTCGGTAAAAAACTTAAATACAAAAGTAGAATAAAATCTTTACACAAGCAAAAGGTTTTTAAAAAAATATATTACCCCCCCCCCCATTATTTATACACATATTAACTTTTGTGCAAAACTTTGTTAATTACCCTGTAAAATATCGTCACTAAATGTTATCTTTGTAAGTTTTAAAACCAAATCAATATGAAAATCAAACTAATAGTACTCACAATAATTATGGCAGCAACTATCAATTCCTGCAATGGCAACAATTCACAAAGAGCCAATGCCCAGTCACAGGAACAGTTAACCAAGGTGTTAATCAAGACAACAGAAGGAGATATTAACATTATTTTGTATAATGAGACTCCGCAGCACAGAGACAACTTCATAAAGCTGGTGGAAGAGCAGTATTATGACAGCACTCTTTTTCATCGTGTAATTAAAGACTTCATGGTACAGGCAGGTGACCCTGATTCAAAAACCGCAGGAAAGGGTGACAGATTAGGTTCTGGCGGTCCTGATTATACTATTCCGGCAGAATTTATCTACCCGCAGTATTTCCACAAACGTGGTGCACTTAGTGCTGCCCGTCAGGCTGATCAGGTAAATCCACAAAAAAGATCATCAGGTTCTCAGTTCTATATTGTAACCGGTAAAAAATACAAGGAACGTGATCTGCAGCAGATGGAATCACAGCTTGCCGAACAGGATTTGCAGAGCATCTTCAACAATCTGTGCATGGAGAACAGAGATACAATTATGAAACTGCAGCAGTCATCAGATAATGCCGGCTTAAAGCAACTACAGGAAAAACTTATTGCTGAAACTGAGGCAATCTTCGATAAAAAGGGCGGTTTTCACTTTACAGCAGAACAGATTGAAGCCTACACCACAATTGGTGGTACTCCATTCCTGGACAACCAGTACACTGTATTCGGAGAAGTGACAGAGGGTATGGAAGTGGTAGAAAAGATCCAGAAGGCCATGACAGACGGAAATGACAGACCTATCAAGGATATTCGTATTATTACAATGGAACTTATTAAATAACCAAATATCATTATGAAAAAATTGTTTCTAACATTGGCAGTTGCATTCATTGCAATAACTGCCGGAGCAAAGGCTCCAAAATATGTCTTCTACTTTATTGGAGACGGCATGGGTACAAACGAAGTTGCTGCGGCACAGATGTATCTGGCTGACATTGAAGGCGAAATAGGATACAAACCACTGGTATTTGCACAATTCCCATACACAGGATTGGCATTTTCATACGCTGCTAACACATTCATCACAGATAGTGCAGCTGCAGGTACAGCTCTTGCATCAGGTAAAAAGACCAACAGCAACATGTTAGGTATGCTTCCTGACAGAGAGAGTGCAGCAGAATCAATTGCAGAGATGGCTAAGAAAGCCGGTAAGAGAGTAGCTATTGGTAGTACAGTTTGTATTAACCATGCTACACCAGGTTCTTTCTATGCACATCAGGTAACACGTAACAACTACCATGCTATCAGCACTCAGCTTGCTGAATCAGGTTTCGATTTCTTTGGTGGCGGTCACTTCAGCTCAGCTCATGACAGAAGATTTGACGATGGCGGTTCATACAAAGTAGCAGAAGACCATGGTTATACCATTGCAAGAGGCTATGACGAATATAAGGCAAACGCTGCAACATCAGAAAAGATGATTCTCTTCCCACAGCAGGAGGGTATGGAATCATTAAAGTTCCTTATTGACAGAGAAGAGGGCGACCTTACTCTTGCACAGCTTACTGAAGCTGCTATAGATTTCCTGATGAAGGAACCTAAGAAGGGCTTCTTTATGATGATGGAAGGTGGTAAGATTGACCACAGCGGTCACGGCAACGATGCCGCAACCACTATTCAGGAGGTAATTGATTTTGACAACGCAATACAGGTTGCAGTAGATTTCTACAAGAAGTACCCAAAGGAGACTCTGATTGTTGTAACTGCTGACCACGAAACAGGTGGTATGAGCATGGGTAGCCAGGGCCAGTACAGAATGAACATGCAGGCACTTCAGTACCAGAACATGAGTGAAGATGCTTTCAGCACACACTTGTCAGAAGTTGCTCGTCAGGTAGGCGATGTTCCAACATGGGAAGAGGTAGAAGCTGAACTTAAAGAGCACTTCGGTTTCTGGGATAAGAACAGACTTTCAAGAACTCAGGAAGACCGTCTGCGCACAGCTTACGTTGAAACATTCGGTATGGGTCAGAGCGAAAAGAAAGTAGAAGAGTACTACAGAGTTGACAAACTGTCTGACGTTGCAGTACAGATTATGAGTGAAATCGCTTTGGTAGGCTGGTCATCAGGTGCTCACACTGCAGCATACGTTCCGGTATTTGCAATTGGTGCAGGTGCTGAAAACTTCACAGGCCAGATGAACAACACCGATATCCCAATGAAGATAAAGGAGATTGCTAAATATTAATTCAGCTTTTCCTATTCAAAAGAGAGATAAGGTTCTAACCTGATAATATCCTGCTCCGTAAATTCCTCCATCAGGGATAACGGAGCAGGATTTTTTATATCACCTTCAGAACGCCTGTATTCTGAAATTGCCCTGGCCTGATAAAAACTGATGTATGGATGATTACTCAGTTTAGAAACAGACAACCTGTTTATATTCACCTTTCTCACAGGAACAGTATCAGTTACCACAAACCAGCGCAGAATTGAATCCTGCAGACCATCAATATCCTTTAACTGCTGTACATCTACATAACCACCCAGCAATTCTCTGTATTCCACTATCTTTCTGGCATAAAAAGGACCTATTCCGGGCAATGTGGTCAAAAGCAGAGAATCAGCACTGTTTATATCGATTGCCTGCTGCGGAGCACTCTTCACTGTATATTCGGGATACCTTGTTTTAATAGTATCAATATTACTGTCGTGCACTCTTTTTCTTTTTACAGTGTCAGAATAGAATTGCTTTTGCTTCTTTTCAGGAGAATATTTCTGCTGTTTATATGCAGCAGGTGCACTCTGTTGTGAATAGGTTCGCCTTTTTGTAACTGTATCGGCAGTAATAAAGATAGAATCGGCACCGGCTGTCAGCTCGGGTGGGATTGGCCTGTCCAGTTTTACACGCGCAATATTTACAGCAATTATAATAAGCAGCAGCACAAAAGTGGCTATACGATCTGATTTGGAAAAATAGAAATAATCACCCCTGAATAGTTTTTTCATAGTCAATGTGTGTTTATCAAATTTGGGTGCAATAATACAATTTATCTTCAAGAATAACTAATTTTGCAGCAAATAAAGAGAATAATGAAGAGAATAATCACCACATACCCACTGACCATATTCATTCTGGCTGTAATTCTGTTTCTGTCACTATTCAATCCACCCGAAACAGATATGAAGACCATCACCAACATCGATAAACTGGCACATATATGCATGTATGGCGGTCTGGAGCTGATACTTTGGGCAGAATATCTGAAACATCACAATAAACTGAGTGCAAAGAAACTGATTCTGCTGGCTCTCATTGCACCAATCCTGTTCAGCGGATGTATGGAACTGGCTCAACTGATGCTCACTAAAAATCGCAGTGGCGAATGGATGGATATGATAGCCAACACCATTGGAGTGGTTACAGGAGCCATTTGTGGTTACTTCATTATCCGCCCGCTGCTTTGGAAGAAAAAATAGAGCCGGAGGTTATTCACTCCAGCTCTTATATGGGTTTGTTGTTAAATATGCATTGTAATAACGCCTGTCACCTGACACCTCCTTACCTACAAAAGAGGGTTTTTCAAAGGGTTCACTTTCTGACTGCAGTTCAACTTCTGCTATCACCAGTCCTTCATTTTCTCCAAAGAATTCATCTATTTCAAACACGTGAGGACCTGAATGAACCAGATAACGTCTCTTCTCTATTGTTTTACCCTGTGAGAGCTTAAGCAGTTCCTTTGCATCTTCCACCGGTATCAGATGATTCCATTCATAGCGGCTTATACCGTTGCTGTCTGAAGGCCCTTTAATTGTCATAACAGCTTCAGTGTCAGTTATACGCACACGAACTGAATTTCCATTTTCGTGGGCTATATAACCCTGTACCATATCGTAGAAGTTGTATGCAGCCTTCTTATATGCATCAGATGTTACCAGAAACTTTCTCTCTATCTCTATAGCCATAGTAATCTTTTTTAGTTATTATTTTCTGACGATTCGGCAAAACTCATCAGATAAGATTTAATAAATCCATCTATCTTACCATCCATTACACCTGTTACATCTGATGTCTGATGGCCTGTTCTGTGGTCCTTGACACGTCTATCATCGAACACGTATGAACGAATCTGTGAACCCCATTCTATCTTCTTCTTACCTGCTTCCACCTTCTCCTGTTCAGCCATACGATGCTGCAACTCCTTATCGTAAAGGATAGAACGCAGATGCTGCAACGCGCGCTCCTTATTCTTTGGCTGGTCACGGGTTTCGGTATTTTCAATCAGAATCTCCTCTTCCACACCTGTATATGGATCTTTAAACTGATAACGCAAGCGTACACCAGATTCCACCTTGTTTACGTTCTGACCACCTGCGCCACCGCTTCGGAAAGTATCCCATGTAATCAGAGCAGGTGATATCTCCACTTCAATGGAATCGTCAATCAACGGAGTTACAAAGACACTGGCAAATGATGTCATACGCTTACCCTGAGCGTTATAAGGCGATACTCTTACCAACCTGTGTACACCGTTTTCTCCCTTCAGATAACCGTAAGCATACGGACCTTCAATCTCCATGGTAACCTGCTTTATACCGGCCTCATCTCCATCCTGTAAGTTAGCAATTGTTACCTTATAGCCATTCTCTTCGCCCCAGCGCATATACATACGCATAAGCATCTGAGACCAGTCCTGACTCTCAGTACCGCCCGCGCCTGAATTTATCTTAAGCACGCAGTCCATTGAATCGGCCTCTTCGCGAAGCATATTCTTCAGTTCCAGTGATTCTATTGCTGAAAGTGATTTCTGATAAATATCATCAACCTCCTTTTCTGTAACCAGTTCCTCCTTAAAGAAATCGACAGCCAGCTGCAGTTCATCAGCCAGTGCACGAACCTCCTTATAGCCATCAATCCAGGCCTGCAAACCCTTAACCTTCTTCATCTGGGCTTCAGCCTTTTTGGGATCATCCCAAAAACCAGGAGCCTGTGTTCTAAGCTGTTCCTCTTCCACCTGGATAATCTTGGCATCGATGTTAAGATATCTCTTTAATGCCTCGGTACGATCTAAAATCTCTTTTAACTGATCTATAGTTATCATCTTTTCAAGTATATATATGCTTTGTTCGGACTGCAAAGTTACAATAATTTGCGCAATACCGAACCATTGACTACCTTTACAGCCACAATATTGAGCAGAAATATGTTAAATATCACTTCAGACACCAATAAAGTTCTCTCTCTGCTGGAAAAACTTATTGCTACAGAGAGTATAAGCCGCAACGAAAATGTTGCAGCAGATATAGTATATAACTGGTTTTCAGAAGAGGGCTATACCCCGGAAAGGATAAATAACAACATAATATGCAGGAGTCATCACTGGGATGACAACAAGCCAACAATTCTGCTCAATTCTCACATAGACACTGTAAAACCGGCTTCGGCATGGACAAAAAATCCATACAAACCGGAATTGGTAGATGGCAGATTATATGGCCTGGGCAGCAACGATGCCGGAGCTTCACTGACATCTCTTATGTTCACATTCTGCAAACTGGATCAGACAGAACAAAGTTACAACATAATCTTTGCGGCAACTGCCGAAGAGGAAGTAAGCGGCGCAAATGGAATGAAGAGTATAGCCCCGCTGTTCGGCAACAGCCTGCCGGAAATCAATCTGGCCATAGTTGGCGAACCTACAGATTTACAGCCCGCCTTTGCAGAGAAGGGGTTGATGGTGGTAGATGCTACAGTAAAGGGAGAATCGGGACACGCAGCCAGAGAAGAGGGAATCAATGCTTTATACAGAGCACTGGATATAATACAAAACATCAGACAGATACCATCAGAACTACAGGTTTCACCACTATTGGGAGCCGTAAAGATGACAATAACGATGATCAACAGCGGCACTCAGCACAATGTAATACCGGATATCTGTACATTCACCATAGATATACGTTCCAATGAACTATACAGCAATCAGGAACTATTCAGTCTGCTGCAGAGCAGAGTACCAGAATGGTGTCAGCTGAATGCACGTTCATTTGTACTGAATTCATCTTCATTCCTGAGCAGCAATGGCAACAACAGCGCCATTGTAAACAAAATAATGAATCAGGTGGAAAAGATGGAGCTGAAGCCATTCGGTTCACCAACACTGTCTGATCAGGCTATCTTGTCATGCCCATCATTCAAAATTGGTCCAGGCTGTTCTGCACGTTCCCATACAGCCGATGAATATATACTGACAGATGAGATAAGCAACGCTCTCAATACCTACTACAATCTGCTGAACGGAATCTGATTAACGGCGTAACCACTCTGACGGATTCAGTTTGGTTGTCTCTTTATGTAACTGGAAATGAAGAATATACTGGCCATTCTCTGAAACCTGTATATTACCTATTATATCGCCTGTCTTAAGTTTATCGCCTTTGGCTACCGATATATCTGACAGATTGCAATATACTGATATATACTTTCCGTGACGCACCAGAACACCTATCTGCCCTTTACCCTGCTGGAACACAGTGGAAACCACACCATCAAATACGGCTCTTGCCTGAGAACCACTGTTTCCCTGCAAATCTACACCTAAGTTATTAATCTTAACATCGCGCATCCCGGCTACGTTCTGGACACCGAAATTACCAACTATCAGATACGGGCCGGTGATAGGCACAGGCAGCTTACCTTTGTTACTTTCAAAACTGCCGGTCAGTTTTATATCCTCTTCAACCTTTACAGGAGTTGCTTTGTCACTAGCCTTTTGTTGCTCCTTTATGGCCAGTTCTATCTGACGGTCAATCTCCTTATTGAGTGAAGTAATCTTCTTCTGCTGAGCCTGAATCTCTTTCTTCAAAGAGGAGCGCTTGGACTGCAGTTTGTTTACTATTGCACGCTGATTCTTCTCTTCAGCAGCCACCGCTGCTTCATTCTTCTGCTGCTCTTTCTGCAACACCAGTTTCTCCTGGCGAACCAGTTCTATCTGCTCCTTCCTGTTTTTTAGAGTATCTTGTTTAGCCCTGATATCTTCTGCCAGAGTAGCCAGAGACTTTGAATATTCGCTAATATAACGCATTCTTCTGGTAAGCTGTCTGAATGAAGACGATGAGAAGAGAAATGTTACAGGATTGAAAGAGACCTGCTGATGCTGATAGAACCTGCAGGCATCGGCATATCTTGTAGAACATTCATCATACTCCTGCTGCAGCTGCTTTATTTCATTCTCCAGCTTCTGGGTCTGAGTATTGAGAGAACGTATATCGCGTTTTGTCTGGTCAAGCAATCTTCTGCGTTCCTTCAGACGGGCAGTTATTGTGTTCAGATTTGCCACCTGTGTGGCTATATCATTTTCAGTTCCCTGCAAAATCTTTTCTGATTCAGTTATCTGCTGCTCAATATCGGCACGTTCCTTCTGCATCTTTTCAATTAATGCATTGGTCTGTGCATTGATGAACAGACAAGAGAACAGAACAAGAGAAAGAATTACGCACCTCTTCATAATTAGAACTTATCTAGGATTTCCTTTATTGATGTACGTTCGAATTTTGTACTTATCGGCTGTCTGTTCGGCCAGTTTGACTTCTCTACAGATATATCGTCCAGAAGTATCTCCACTCCACCCGGAGTACCTGTAAAGCTAAAATCAAGAGCAATAGTACGCGGGAATGTAACCGTTTCTGACACAGATTTGAAATTCTTATAGTTAACTGCCACCTTATAGCCCAGTCCCTCCTTGTAGGTCTTTACCAGGCGTTTTGATTTGTCAACATTGAATTTGTAATCATATTCTGTAGATGTAAGCACTACCCCCTCTTCCATCTGTTCAGTAACCTTTACCTTTTTTATCATAGATTCCATATCGGTATATCCCGGAACAAAGACCTTATTCCAGAGCAATGCCTGCAAAGTGTAGAAATCCATTCCTGTAAAGTTTCTGTATGGGACATCAGCATAATGTTCCACTGCATATTGCTGAGAAGTTTTATCTACAAATACTATCATATCCGGCAGGCACTCCACACGCATTATCTCCATAATACCCAGTGGAGTTACACTTATTCTGATACTCTCATTCCAGCGCATCATCAGAGTAGCATCGAATGAACCCATACCAACTTTTATCTTTACATCGGCAGTCAGTTCCGGATTAACCGGTGCAGCTGTCATATCCTTTACCAATGTTACATAGACATCTTCTGCCCTTGATAATTTCTGATTCTTAACTTTAGATGTAGTACTACAGGATGTTACCACATAAAGAAGCAGTATCAGACAGAAATATTTACAACATTTTATCATCACTCAATATATTTTTCATTCTTAATCTTATCACGTAACGTAGGAGATTGACTGTTCATTCTTACTGCCTGATGCCAATACTCCAAAGCCTTATCCTTTTCACCGCACATAAAGAGAATATCACCATAATGCTCTACTATTTCAGGCGATTTCTCTCCATCTTCATTCATAGCACGGATTATATACTCTTTTGCCTCCTGATACCTGCCCATCTTGAAGAGAATCCAGGCGTATGTATCAAGGTAGGTAGGGTTATTTGGTTCTGCCTTGATGGTGTTTGCACTCATCTTCAGAGCCTTATCCAGATTCTTTCCTGATACTGACAGGAAATATGCATAGTTGTTCTGAACGCCTATATCGTCCGGGTTATACATCAGTGTAGAATCATAATCCATAAAGGCATCTTCTAGACGTCCCATATCATAATACAATTCACTACGCAACCTGTAAAGCGAAGATTTATCCAGACTGTCATCTACCATTTCAATACCATCGGCAAGAAATGACAACGCCTTTTCAGCATCCTTTACCTGATACATCGATATGGCAGAATAATAGTAGGCCGATGATAATTCAGGATTATGTTTCAGCGCAGTTTCACAAAGTCTCAGCACCAGATTTACTCCGGCAACATTGTTCACACTCTCTGACAGAATCTGAACCATATCTGCAAAATTATCCTCTATTTCATAATAGGCGGAATCAACCTGTCCCATACGCAGATAACATAAAAAACGCTGAGTTGAGAGTTCATCCCACACATCTTCTATGGTTGCATATCTGTTAAGAACCTGCAGCTCCTTTCTGTACTGATGTGTCTGGTCATACAGTTCAGCAAGAATCATCAACGCATCCGTACGGGTTGGGAACCTCTCCATCATTGTCTCAAACAGAGGTATGGCCTGCATCGGTCTGTTGGTCTGAGCATAGTAGTGACCCGTCAAATTATAATACCAGTAGTTATCAGGATCCTGCCTTAATGCTTTCTGCAGCAGTTCATCGGTTTTAACCTTATCATTCAACAGAATGTACAGCTGTGCCAGATTGTAATTTACTGCTGCCGATGTGGTATCTATACCATTACAGTAGTTTAACAGATCATAAGCCGCATCATAATTCTCCTGCTGAAGCTGGTTTATTGCCTCATAATAGAAGTAGTCTCTGCGATAGGAATCATAGTCAACCGTATCCACAATGCGTGTTGTGCCGCATGAAGATACAGCACATAACAACAGCAACAGATACAGTATTTTCTTCATATCTATCAGATACCGCTATGTCCAAAACCACCGGCACCACGTTCTGTTTCATCCAGAACCTCCACCTGGCTCCATTCCACCTGTTCGTGACGGGCTATAACCATCTGCGCTATACGTTCACCATCTGTTATGGTAAAATCATCCTGGGAAAGGTTTATCAGAATTACACCCACTTCACCACGATAATCTGCATCTATGGTTCCCGGTGAATTCAGCACGGTTATACCCTTCTTAATGGCAAGTCCGCTGCGTGGTCTTACCTGAGCCTCAAAACCTGCAGGCAACGCCATATAAAGACCTGTAGGAACTATGCAGCGCTGCATTGGTTTCAACACTATTGGTTCATCCAAATTGGCTCTCAAATCCATTCCTGCAGACAATTCTGTAGCATATTCAGGAAGTTGATGGTGCGAACGGTTTATAATTTGAATCTTCATATCTCTGAACTTACAATTTCTATCAGCGAAAGTACACAATTTCAACAAAAAACCATATATAAATTGGCTTAAATGAGACAAAACAATTACTTTTGAAGTGAAACCAAAGTTTAAAACAATGGATTGGGAAAGACTTATCTCCAATAAAAGACTTGGAATGGAGGATATTCACACCGTAGAGCGTGATGACCGTTCTGTATTTTTACGCGATTATGACCGTGTAATATTTTCGGCTCCATTCAGAAGGCTGCAGAACAAGACACAGGTATTTCCGCTTCCCGGCAGCGTGTTTGTACACAACAGACTTACACACAGCCTGGAGGTATCGTGCGTAGGACGATCATTGGGAAACAACATTTCAAGACAGCTTATAGAGAAGAGACCATCATTAAGCAAAACATTCGTTCCTGAAATTGGCAACATAGTTTCAACTGCATGTCTGGCACACGACATGGGCAATCCCCCATTCGGCCATTCAGGCGAAAAGGCTATCTCCGCATTCTTCAAACAGGGCAAAGGTGCCTACCTTGAAGAATCATTCAGAGAGAACAGAGCCCATTGGACAGACATAATCAATTTTGAAGGAAACGCAAATGCCTTCCGTCTGTTGGCACATCAATTTTTAGGACGTAGAAAAGGAGGCTTCGCCATGACCTATTCCACACTTGCCTCCATAGTAAAATACCCCTATTCATCCATCTATGCCGAACAGAAAAACAAGTTCGGATTCTTTGACAGCGAAGCAGCTATATTTAAGAAAATTGCCGATGAATTGGGCATTATTTGTCTGTCAGGCGATGCAAAACACCTGAAATATGTACGCTATCCGCTGGTATATCTGGTAGAGGCAGCCGATGATATCTGTTACCTGCTGATGGATCTGGAAGATGCCCATAAACTGAAGTTACTCTCTACAGCCGAAACAAAAGAGCTGATGATGGCATTTATTTCCGACAACGAAAAACAGCACATAGAGAGTATTATTTCAATGGTAAGCGATGTAAACGAACAGGTATCATACCTGCGCTCAAAACTTATAGGACTGCTTATCAAAGAGTGTACCCAGGTATTTATGGAGAATGAAGATGCCATTATGAACGGAACATTCCGCGGTTCCCTTATTGACAACATAACCCCACAGATGCAGCAAGCATATAAAAACTGCGCCAAAGTATCATTGCAGAAGATATACCGTTCCAAAGATGTGCTTGATGTAGAACTTGCAGGTTTCCAGATAATAAGTACACTGCTGGATATAATGGTAAATGCAGTGATGAACCCGGAAAACGAATACTCCAAGCTACTTATAGGCAGAGTCAGCAGCCAGTATGAAATAGCTGCACCTGATACCTATACAAAGATACTTGCAGTTCTGGATTACATCAGTGGCATGACCGATGTATATGCTCTGGATGTTTACCGCAAGATAAACGGCAACAGTCTGCCAGCGGTATAATTCCATAAATGATAAAAATATGAAAGAGGGTGGCTGAACTTACAACCACCCTCTCTCTGCAATTATCAAGTTTTAATCAATCATCTTGGAATGTTCATATCTACAATAACTTCCCTGCTTGCCTGAACACGGTCGTACTCCTCTTTATTGCCAACGACAATCTTTTCGAAGTCGCGCAGACCTGTACCTGCAGGAATCAAGTGACCGCAAATTACGTTCTCCTTCATACCTAACAGGCTATCAGACTTACCATTGATTGCAGCTTCATTAAGCACCTTTGTTGTTTCCTGGAAAGATGCAGCTGACATAAAGCTCTGAGTAGCAAGAGCAGCTCTTGTAATACCCTGAAGCACCTGAGTAGATGTTGCAGGAACAGCATCACGTACCTGAACAGGACGTAAATCCTTACGTTTCAGCATTGAGTTCTCATCGCGAAGCTTACGTGCTGTAACAATCTGTCCTTCGTGCAGGTTCTCTGAATCGCCTGCATTTGTAACAACCTTCTTACCCCAGATTCTGTCATTTTCTTCCATGAATTCCAGTTTGTCAACGCTCTGCTGTGGCAAGAAACGTGTATCGCCCGGTTCGTCAATTTCAACCTTACGCATCATCTGACGTACGATGATTTCAAAGTGCTTATCGTTAATCTTCACACCCTGCAGACGATATACATCCTGAACTTCATTTACGATATACTCCTGAACAGCGGTAGGACCCTTAATAGCCAGAATATCTGATGGAGTGATTGCACCGTCTGACAATGGAGTTCCGGCACGTACATAGTCGCCCTCCTGAACAAGAATCTGTTTTGACAGAGCAACCAAATACTTCTTCTCATCGCCTGTTCTTGAGATTACTGAGATTTCGCGGTTACCACGCTTAATCTTACCCATGTGAACAGTACCGTCAATTTCGGCAACAACAGCAGGGTTAGATGGGTTACGAGCTTCGAACAACTCTGTAACACGTGGCAGACCACCGGTAATATCACCAGCCTTACCCTGTACACGTGGAATCTTAACCAGAGTATCACCAGCTTCAAGTTTCTGTCCGTCCTTGATAACAACGTGACCACCTACCGGCAGGTTGTATGAACGCAGAACCTCACCATTTTCGTCAACGATAAGAGCTGTAGGAATCTTCACCTTATCTCTGGTCTCAATGATGATAATCTCTTCAAGACCTGTTGATTCGTCAGATTCTACCTTATATGTTACGTTCTCAATAACTGATTCAAGTTTAACTGTACCTGATACTTCAGTGATGATAAGAGCATTAAATGGATCCCATTCAGCAATCAGATCACCCTTCTTAACAGTGCTGCCCTCCTTAACATAGAGTGTAGAACCGTAAGGCAATGTATGAGTAGATAGTACAATACCTGTATTTTCGTCAATAAACTTAGCTTCACCCAGACGACCTACAATTACCTGTACTGCTTCACCTGATGCCTTTGTTGCTTCTACAACACGCAGTTCGTCAAATTCAATGCGGCAATCGTATTTTGCAACCAAACGTGAATTTGCAGCAATGTTTGAAGCGGTACCACCGGCGTGGAAGGTACGAAGTGTAAGCTGTGTACCAGGCTCACCGATAGACTGAGCTGCAATAACACCTACTGCTTCACCCTTTTCTACCAGACGGCCTGTAGCCAGGTTACGGCCATAACACTTAGCACAAACACCATGTTTGCTTTCGCAGGTCAATACTGAACGAATTTCAACGCTTTCAATTGGAGAATCGCTGATCTTCTTTGCAATAGCCTCTGTAATCTCCTGACCACCGGCAACAATAAGTTCACCTGTTGTAGGATGTATTACATCGTGTACAGATACACGACCCAGGATTCTTTCATATAGTGATGCAACAACCTCTTCATTTTCTTTAAGAGCTGTA